>JADCHX010000011.1:300000-502038 GCA_020248265.1 Rhodocyclaceae bacterium | reverse complement strand
CGCCGCGAACAGCCGGCCGAGCACGTCGGTCGCACCACCCGCCGCGTAGGGCACGACCAAGCGTACCGGTCGCGAGGGCCAGGCCTCCGGCGACGACTGAGCCCAGGCAGGCCCCGTCACCACCATGCAGGCGACCAGAGCCGGCACACGCCAGCCCTCGAGTGCCTGCCGGCGCCGGTTGACCACACGTGACTGCGCGTCGAAAGCTGCCTGTTCCATGCTCATGCTCCCCTGGCGGACGCCACTTTTTCGTTGGCTATCGCCAGCGAATAGTATGTTCAAACGCGTTCGGGCACGTCGCAGTCGCGCTCCCAGCCCTCGTTCTCGAGCTTCAGGCTCTGGAACGCCACCGCATTGGCATTCGTATCGAGGTCGGGCAGCGCCAGGTACTCGCTGACCCAGCATCGGTAGAGCCTGTAGGCGATCGCCAACTGGCCGGCCTCGTTGTAGACCCCGAGGATCAAGTCCTTGCGGAAATCGTTCAGCGACACTTCGCTGCCTGGACCTGAGCCGAAGTTCCAGACCTTGCTCGCCCACTGTTGGAATTCGGCATCGCAAGTCACGCCGCGCTCCAGGCTTATCGCCGCGAACTTCGCGCGGCCCGGGCGATTGCGGCCGGTCGACGGATCACCACCCTCGCGGTGCTCGACCACTTCCGTGCTGCGCTCGAGCGCCGACACCGTGCTCACCCCGGCCACGTAGCGGCCGTCCCACTTCAACCGGAAATGGAAGTTCTTGTAGGGGTCGAAGTGTTGCGCATTCACCGAGAACCATGAGCCAGAAGGAACCAGCGCGGCACACACCGCTTCTGCCGAATGGCAAATGGTACCAACGAAAAAGCGTCCGAAGGCGCTTGTTTGCCAGTCCATTGGCGGAGAGGGTGTCTGTCAACCCTCTAGTATCCATGCGGGTTACAGAACCTCTGAATCAGCTATCCCCCAACCTACCCGCCGAACCGTCAACCCTCGGAGCGCCCTTTGCACCTTTTCAATCGGTACGTGGGAAGTTCAAACTATCCATTCCGGCGACCTTGCAGGACGAAGTCCCGCGAAATCGATGATTCCCAAGGAGAACCGCTTTGGAAGGCTTACTGATCACGTTCGGTTTAGTCGCCGCCGCTGCGAGCTACTATTTTGGCTGGGAAGCTGGAAAACAAGAAAAGGTTCGGGAGATTGCAAAGTCCATACGAGACCACATGAGCACTGATGCTCAACGCAGCGATTTTGCGAACATCTTCAAAATTTCAGGGATGCATCTTTATGAAATTGAACCTTCGTGGAACACATTGGCAAGCGGTCCGCCGCCTGCATTTATTGTCAGGCAGGGCGAATTCTACGATCTTGCGGCTCGCAGCGAACTTGCCTCGGATGTTCCACTCGATGCCGTAGAAAAAAAAGTTGACTCGATGCACGAGATGTATCTTGATTACGCGAAGAAGCGTCGGAAGTGGGGCTAGATGAATGCTTTCGGAGGCAACCGCCGCTCACCCCGCCTGGATCGTCTTCATACGATGGGGCACCGATCGGCCTATGGCGCGCCCGGCTGCGTTCGTCTTCGATACGCCGACGGGCTTTCTGTGGATCGAACCTTCGTATTTTGACGAACCCGGCTATCGTTCTGCGCCAGCGATGCACGTCGCGCGCTGCGAGGTTACGCAGGCAGTCGGCGAGCGCTGGACATTCGTCGGCGAGATGTCGGGCGCCGTCGAGCGCTACGGCATCGGAGAGGATGCCGACATCGTCTCCGGGCTCGAATGGTTCGCGACAGAGTTTCTACCGTCGCAAAAGAAAACGCTCGCCGAACTGCGGGCGAGCGTTGCGGAGAAGCTCCGAAGAGAAGCCGTCGAGATCCTCTAGCATGCTCGCGCGCAGGACTCGGCCCCTGAGTTCGCCAGTCATGGAATTCGGGCAAGCATCTCGTTGCCGGTCGGCAATTCGGTGAAAAAAGCCCCAGTGCATGGCCGCACGAGCTGAACTCCGGTTCAGATCGTCGATCATCGAACGAGGGCCGAACCGGCATCACCGGTCCCCGGCAGGCCTTTGCGCGCACGAATGCCCTTCATGGTCAATGCATCGGGCGTCCCAGCAGCTTCTCGTGTGTCCTGACTTCCTTCGCAAGGCGTTCACTCAATTCACTGGCCCCCGTTTCCGGCACGACTTCCTGATCGACGGATGACTTCGCAAGTATGCTTAACGCCGATTCATACGCGGGGCGCAAATCCTTCTGGCTGGGCTCGGCCACGAGGAAGTACAGCTTGAACTTTTCCTTAGCCTTGGCCACGCTGGTGAGTTGTCCGAGCCATTTATGCGCCTTGTCCCGTATCGAATCCGCCGACGCGAGATCGAACGACACCGGCGCCAAACAATGCCAAGCACCGTTCTTCCAGGCGTGCTTGAACTCGACTTGATCGTCGTCCACGGCGATCGTCTTCTTTACAAAGTGCGGCAGTACCTGCCGCTTTTCGAGTTCCAGGCTGAACCGCTTCCAGACGTCTTCGTCCTGCCGCCGCGGCACCTGCGCGCGGGGTTCGTGCGCAGTCACGAAACGATCGTAGAGCTGTTCGAGCGTCGCGCCGGGGTCGGCTGTAAGCCCTGCGCCCATTGGCGACCACTGCAGTGAGCTGTCGTCGGCCCCGAGCACGGCATGTGCAAAGCGCATCACGCCCGTTTCAGTGGCCTGCACGGAGGTTTCCGCATTCAGTTCCGCCTGAAACCATTCGAACTCATGGGTCACATGGCGCATGCTTGAGCGAAACGAATCACCGTCAAGTGACGGGAAGACGTCTTTCAAGCGCTTGTATGTGGTCCGGCACCGAGCATTGACGTAGTGGCATTCCGGGACCAGCAAAGCTACGCCGACGTTCAGAAACTCCCCGGTGCCAATGTCGTGGACATAGCGCAGCACCGTGTAGGTGTAGGCAGTCTTGTTGCTCATGACAGTGTCCTCAGGATTTCCCGCATGGCGGGGCCAATATGTTGCCGGAGGTCGTGCAGGAAGTCGATCACCGTATCGGCAGTGTGCGCCGCCTGCGTGCTGGCGGTCCACTGCGGCGGTAGTGATGCCCGATAAGCGGTCAACCGCTCGTCGTCAATGGCCTCCCACGCCGTCGCGAGTCGTGTCAGGTCCGGGCGGGTGCCGCGGAGCGAGGGAAAAAGCAGATGCGTCCCGACCGATCCCGTCGCATTGAGTGCACCCGGCGTCCAAGGCGGCGCCCAGAACAGCACGCCCTCGGTGACGAAAGCCAATTCGTGATCAAAAATCGCAAAGCGCTCGCCCTTCACCTGAAGATTCGGGTTCTCTGGCCGGCGATCTGGGTTCTGGATGAGCAGATCGAACGCGTATATCTCTGCCGCAGCCTGCTGCATAGACATCGGCACACGACGCTCTGGCATCCAGGCCGCAAAGCCGTTGGGGAGCATTGTGGAACCGAAGCCAATGGGAACAGCGGCCGCGAGTGCCGCGCCATCAGCGGAATACATGGTCGACACGGCGGCCACGAACTCGGGCGAAAGGGTCACGCAAAAGCACTCCGGCACGGGCAGACCTAGGTCGGCCGCCAGCATCGCGCCGAAGGCTTCGCGGACTAGACCTTCTACCGCTAACTGCGCGCTCGTAAACTTCGCGACCACCGCCACGGAGCGACCGACACGGTTCTCGCATTCAAGCAGGAATGGACGAGTTCGGCCTTTCGTGATTCGACGGTCGAAGCGGGTGGCGATAAGGGTGTCCAGCATTCGGGAGTCGATTCAGTTGAAAGCTCGATAGAGCAAAGCGTTGCAAGATGCATTTGCTTTTGCCAACGCATCAGCCTGTCGTTCCATGACCGACTTAATGCTCTGAACGTGCTCGCAAAACGCCTTTTGCAATGCCCCTGGAACCACGGGCACCGGTAGCGATCCGAGACCTTCGACATTTAGGTTGTATTGCCCCGCCGAGGTTTTCGCCCGCTCCCGCAAGAGTCGCCTTCCTCGGTCGCTAGACAAGTACGCTTGCAAAAACACGGGCGAAACGCGCGAGTCTGCCAGTCTGGCCCGGATCAGATAGGACGCGTAGACGCAGTCGCCGCCATCATGCCCAGCAGCGGTCAAAACTCTGCTGGCGTAAACCGAGCACCGCCCGACGAATTCTGGGTTTCCGTTAGTCCGAACAAACAGTAGGTCGCCGTCCAGCAGTCGCAAACGCTCAAGCTCAGCCGGCTTTAATGACACGAGCTTCACCTCAGTTATGTCGATCGCACCGTCGACGACATTCGGGATTCTCAGGACAGGTATCCCGACGGATCCAGACTTCTGTGACGTTCCGTACCGGAACGAATTAACAAGCTCCCTCATCGGCACTACTGGCCAGTTCTTCGGATTAGTTTCTGGGTCGCCAAACATATCGTTGAAAATCGCCGGGATCAGCTCGGCGGCTGTCTGCTGGGCTTCGCGGCGCAGACGAACGATGCCTTCGGCTCGGGTAAGCAGGTCGACGATGCTGCGCTGCACCTCGAGCGAGTGCAGCGGAACCATCAGGCTCTCGATGAATCCCGATTGAACGCTATGTACCGTTGCGCCTTTCTTGACTCCACGCGCAACGACATTCAAAGACTCCGACCGGAGAAACCAATATAGATAGTCTGGTACGACCTCATCGCTGATGGGAGTGGCCGCCTTGATGTCTTGATTGAACGCTACTGGCCTTCCGACCTGCGCAATCGGGAACGAGTGCGCTAGGATTCCAGAGCGAACGACGAGCAAGATGCTGCCGGGTGGCACGATCGACGTTGCTGAGTTTTCTACCGCCTCGGCTGAGATGTAGTCCGTCGTGCAGTCGATGACAGCCTGCTTCATGTCTTTCGGTGACACCCATGGAATGTCGCCTGCCCAAAAGCGGGCATTCGACTTAGGAGGCGTGCCACCGTGCCTGAAGGCGCAAAGATCACGGAGTGGTTTGAAGCTTGCCGCGCTCATCGCGACTGTTCGGCGAGAAGAGCGCGAAGCGCCGACACCTCCTCCGTGATCTCCGCTTCGATTGACGCGAGTTCATCCAGCAGCTCGCGCGGATCACGGTGCTGGACTTGCGCCTGGCTCATCGGCCTGTAGCGCCCCGCCGACAGATTGAAGTCGGTCGCCCGCAGCGTCGCCGCGTCGGCAAACCACCATTTCTCATCCCACTTCGACGCAGCGTCACGCGCTGCCCACTTGCTCTCAACCAATGCACGCTGGGCGTACGCCCGCACCATTCCCGGCAGGTCGTCGGCCTCGATGGACGTGTCATGGTTCGCATCGAGCTTGTAGCCGTCATCGTCAGCGTGCAGGAACAGCACTCGCTCGGTGCGCCCGCCCTTGCGAAAGAACAGCACCGACGTCTTCACCCCGCTGTACGGCTGGAATACACCACCCGGCAGGCTGAGCACGGCCTCGACACGGTTGTTCTCAATCAACTGCCGGCGCAGTTCCTTGTGCGCACCGGTCGAGCCGAAGAGCACGCCCTCTGGCACGATTACGCCGCAGCGACCGCCCGGCCGAAGACTGTCCATCATGTACTTCAGGAACAGCAGCTCGGTCGCCGTGGTGGTGCCGACCTTCACGTCTTCCACGATACGGTCGCGGTCAACACGGCCGGAAAACGGCGGGTTTGCAAGGATGACGTGGAAGCCCTCGGCAGGGAGTCCAAGCTCGGCTTTGCGTTCGGCATCCTGCGTCGTAGTCAGGACGTTGCGCAATTGGATGCGCACATCGGAAAGGCCGCGGAGCGTCAGATTCATAGTGGCCAGCCGGACCATTTTCGGGTCGACGTCATTACCGAAGAAGGTTGCGCTATTCAGGGCGCTGACCTGTGCCGCCGAGAGCTTGTCGCCCAGTCCACGGCGCTGCGGCTTGCCGTCCAGCTCGGCGGTGGTTATCGCGCTGGGTGACGAGTTGGCCAGGCGGATGTGGTTGTATGCCGCCACCAGAAAGCCAGCAGTGCCCGCAGCCGGGTCGTAGATGGTCTCGCCGACCTTGGGGTCGATCATCTCGACGATGATACGAATCACATGCCTCGGCGTCCGGAACTGACCGAGCTCGCCAGCCTGCTTGATCTGCCGCAGCACATGCTCGAACAGGTCACCCTTGGTATCGGCATCGGCCTGATCGAGGCGCAAGCCATCCACCAGATTGATGACTTGAGTCAGTACGGTAGGCTCGTCGATGGTCAGACGGGCGCCGGCCATGAAGTTGGTCGCTCCGCCCTGTCCAAGCTCCGCGAAGAAGGCGAACACCTCGTCGCGTACGAAACGCACGAGCGACTCGCCGGACATGCCTTTTGCCCAGATAGACCACCTGAACCGGTCTCGCGGGATGCTTGCTGCGCCCGCCTGTACGCCCTGGCCAGCCGCGCCCGCCGGAGCGTTGAGCGGATTCTTCAGCTCCCAAGCTCCGTCGAACAGGCTCGTGTGCGGCTTCTTGAGAAAGCGCGCACGTGCGCGGTTCTCTGCGTCGATACCCTCGATCAGATAGAAGAAGAACAGAAACGACAGTTGCTCGGCGTTGCTCACCGGATCCGGGTAACCGCCACCGAAAAGATAGTCGCGGATCTGGTCGATCGACCGACGCATCTCGGGTGTCAGGGGCATAGGTTCATTGGCTCTGCAGAATGGGAAGGCGATGCGCGGTCAATGTGATGCGGAATGTGGCGAGTCACCGGAACGGGCGGCGCCCTCATCGGCGCCGTCCGACTGCCACGCAAACATGTGCTCGTTCAGGCTTCCGATAACTTCCGCCAGGCGCTTCTGGCTTCCAAACACCCGGATTGCCTGCGCCATACCGCCGAGCTGCGAAAACGGGTGGAAGGCAAACTGGTCGAGCGAAAACTCAGCATCGGGGCCGCCGTAGTGATCGGCGTTTGCACGGAACTGATGCCCGATCATTCGAAGCCAGGACTCTTCACCAGCGTCGAGATCGGTTCGCTGCAGTAGCCATGCCTCGAACCGCGTACCCAACTCAGCGGCCAGCTGTTCCGAAGCTTCAGGGAACACCATGTTTCCATCCTCGTCGACGGTGATCCACTCTCGCGTGGTCGGGTCGATGTGGTCGTCGATGTCGAGCGCCAGCAGGCGCCGCGGCTCATACTTCTTTCGCGCTTGCTTGGCGGCAACGATGCCGCCTTGGGCGTAGTCGTCGTCATCCCCGTGATAGTCCGAGACGCCGACGAAGTCGAACATCGTGAAAGTAGGCTTGTTGCGAGCCTTTCGCGTGCCGCGCCCGCGCATCTGCTGGTAGAGAATCGCCGAGCGAGTGAAGCGCGCGAAAACCAGGCTGACGACTTCGGGGCAGTCGAAGCCGGTGTCGAGCATGTTCACCGACACCAGTATCTGCGGAAACTGTTCCTTCTTGAATCGGCGGATTTTGCTCATACCGTCGACGGTATCATCGGCGCCCTGCCCGCTCACCACATAGTCGGCGAAGCGCACATCAGGTGAGGGTTTCAGATGCGCGAACTCGGCGTCGAAAAGCTGCGCCAGTGTTTCCGCATGCTTCTTCGTTACGGCGAACACGATCGCCTTGCCCAGCAGCGGCTTGCGCAACACCCCGTTGCCGTCGACATAGCCGTGGTCGAGCACTTGGCGGTACTCGCGCACGATCGCGCGGTTCCGCTCAGGAATGGTGAACCGTCGCTCCAGGGCTGAAGGGTCGACCGTGATCGCTGCTTGTTCTCCGAAGACCTTCTCCAGCTCGGTCCGGGTATCTGCAGTCATGCCCGACCAGTCGAGCTCGGCCTTCTTGACTTCGAAGCCACCCTCGGCCGCTGTCTTGACGGTCTGAGCTTTGTAGATCTGATACGGGACGAGATGACCGTCGCGGATGGCCGTCTTGAGCTTGTACGAGAACGTCGGCGCGTCGACCTCGAAGAAGCGGAGCGTGTCGCGCACGAAAGCCTTGTCGTCAGCGTCGCCGCTATCTGGATCGGCTACGCATGGCGTGGCTGTCAGGCCGACCTGTACGCCGTCGAAATGTCGGAGCACGCCGCTCCACTGGCCGTAGATGCTGCGGTGACACTCGTCACTGATGACGAGATCGAAATAGCCGCTGGAGTACTCGGCGTACAGATTCACCATGCTCTGCAGCGTTGTGATGGTGATCCGCTTTTCGTCCTGGAAGCGCCGGCCGGCGCGCAGCACATAGGCCGGATAGTCCGGAAGGTGCTCGGCGAACGCGTCTTCGGTCTGCTTTGCGAGCGGAATGCGGTCCACCAGGAACAACACCCGGGTGATCGCGTTCGCCTCAAATAGACGCTTGATGAACGCTGCCGCGGTGCGCGTCTTGCCTGTGCCGGTCGCCATCTCGACGAGCAGCTTTCGCCGGCCCAAGCCGATTTCCCGGCAGAGCGTGTCGATGCACTCTATCTGGTAGTCGCGCTCGACGATGTGCCGGTCGATCGCCACCGTGGCGGGATCCCGGCGCACGGACAACGTGGCGATTCGGCGCTCCAGGTCGTCCTGCTTGAAGATCGTCTTCACCGGCCGGGGATATGCCTCGCGCTCCCACTCCCAGAAAAGCACCTCGTCACCGTTCGACAGGAAGGCGTACGGGACCCCGAGTTGCAGGGCGTAGGCTTTCGCCTGCGCCGCGGCGTCGTTCGGGCTGACCGAATACCGCTTCGCCTCGATCACCGCCAGCGACCGGCCGTGCCGATCGCACAGCACATAGTCGGCGCGGGTACCGTCCGGCAGTTGAACCTCGAAGCGGACGGCGTTCGTGTCGACGGTGTCCCAGCCCTGCGCGGCGAGCAGGGCGTCGATCTTCACGCGGGCGAACGCTTCGTTGCTCATGTCACCTTGTGTTGCGTGGCCGTCTAGGATCGGCACCCGGACATGCCGAGACTCCGGGAGACGCCGTCAGGCCGGGAGTATAGATTGCGTTCGGCCGGCGCGACCGGCAGCGGGTTCCCGCGCGCACCTACCGCCCGATTTCGACGAGGGTCCGCCATGTCCTTTAAGAGACATGTTTCAGCCCGGCACGGCCCAACGCCGTCACTCGGCAGTGGGGCTTTAGCCTATCGCCGACCGAGGGGTCGTGAGCCCGGCGCCAGCGGCAATATGTCGATAGCACTGCAGTGCTGCTTCCCGGTCGGCGAGTGCAAGATTCCGGGCGAGTACGAATTCATCCGGGGTAAACGCGTACAGCCGGCCGACGATGTCGACCAGCGCACGAAGTTCCGCATCAAGCGCCCTGCCGCCGCGCTGCGAGGGGCAGATTCGCCCATCTGAGGAGGTGTCGACGTGCGTCGGTTTTTTCTGCAGGGTTCCCGAGACGGCACCGCCAAAACTGTCAGAAGGGGCTTTTGGCGGTTCTGTCGGTGCGCCCCGATCCGCCGCCCCGGAAAACTCGGCGCGGAACTTCTCCAGGTACTTCATCGAAGAACCTTCGGGTTGACTCGATACCCAGGACTCGGCCGACCGGCCGTTTCGATGGTCTCGGCGCGCAGGTAATCGAAGTCTGCGAGAAGGTCAGCAGCCTGCTTTGCTCGGTCACGGGTATCGAGCTGCGCCCAGCCGAATCGGTACACCTCGCGCAGAGCGAACGAGCCCCCTGCACCGATCGCGCCGCGTTTGATCTTTCCGAGAAGCGCTCGCGCAGCTTCACGATGCGTCGACCGCGCAGCACCGTAAGCGCGGCGCGCATGGGCTTCCAACAGGTCGCACCACGCAAGCGCCCTTGTGAGCGTTGCGGCGTCGATGTTCTGCGGTTCCCCATGGACAGCGTGGAAGATCAAGGCCAGCGCCGGCGCCAGCTTCCGGTACTTCGCGAGGTGGGCAGTGACAGCCGCCAAGTCGTCGCCGTCCGGCGTACGGAGGCGCCGTTCCAGTTCGGCCCTCCATGTCTCGAATAGCTCCCGGGCACCGTCGTCAAAGCGGACGAATGGCACCGCACCCACCGCCTCCGTTTCGGCGCCGATCGCAGCGGGGTCGAACTCCGCCAGCCTCTGGAACAGTTCATTGGCGGCGTTCCGCGCGGCCGCGTCCGGAGCGCGGTCGACCGATCGCCATTGTGCCGGCGAATCCGGCCAGACCAGCAGGGAGAACCTGGACAGAAGACCATCGCCACCGCCAGAGTCGAGAGCTTCCCGGATGTACTTCGCGATCACGGCCGGTTGCGTCGAGCCCAGCAGCGAAAGACAGCAAGCCGGGACGCGGGTCTTACCGCGTCCGATCCGGTCCGAAACGTACGGTTCCTTTCCGCTGTAAGCGGAAAGAAAGAAGCCGCGCTGTTCTTCCCTGCCCTCGCGCTCCATGCCGGCGAGCAGCGAGGCGAGCTCATCACGGAAGGCGAGTACGCCGAGCGGGTTCGCAGCAAGAATCTCCTGCAGAGCCTCCGGCGTTGCATCGTTCACCACGAAGCGCTTCGCTTCAGGCTCATCATCGGTTATGTCGAGCAGCAGGCTCGATGCATCGAAATCCTGGCCCTTTCGCGCCGCCCGGTTAGCCTGGTGTTTCGCCGCGTCGCGCCTCACCTTGGAACCTTCGGCTTCGGCCTGCCACGCGCGAACGGCCTGTTCGTGCTGCTCGTGCGCCTGATCTTCAAGCCTCCGAAGGGGGGCGAGAACAGCATTCAAGGCCGGCGACTTCAACACCCCAGGCGACCCGATCACCACTCCCCAGAGATTCGCGAACTCGGACCAGTCATCGAGTCGCTTCGGCCGTACCGCCACCCTGCGGCCGAGAACCGAGCCGAGCGCGGCGAGTGCGCCGACCGCGAGGAACTCCGGCGGACATTGCATGCGCTCGGCAATATCAGATACCCATGAAGCCAGAGGATCCGGAAGAAGGCGAGCATCGAACGCGGGCACGGGCAGCAGTTCATCGATGATCGGCTGTGGATCCGGCCAGTCATCAGTCATGGTAGCGGTCGTCTTGACCGTTTCCGCCTGCGGCGCGGGCGGAGCCGCCGCCGCTAGACACGCCCGAGCCGCGTCGGGACCTTGCTCGTTCCAGACATCCCACAGGTCGCACTTCCGGCCGCCCATCAGTGGCACGGCCACAAGCGCCCCGGTGGCGAGCGCCGCATCCTTCGCCGAGCGCACGCCGGTATTGCCGCTGGTCTTTTCGTCGTTGTCCGCGACGATGACTATTCGTGCGCCTGACGCGGCAACTTTTCGCAACGCCCGTGCGACAACAACCAGATTACCGGCGCTCATCGCCGCCGCGGCTGGCCACCCGGTCACGGCGACCGCCGTGGCGACCGTTGCCAGCCCTTCGCCGATCAGAACATTCGCGGCTCCGCGCAGCTTGCCGAAAGGGTGGAACGCGCCCGCCGCCCGACCATCTTTCAGAAACCGCTTGTCACCGTCCATTGCGATCGCCTGAATCGAAACAAGGTTGCCGGCTGCGTTAAAGAGCGGCACGCGCAACGCGTCGGCCCAGCTGTTCTGTTCCCACGCGCCACGGGTTACGAGCGGCCCGAATGGAACCCGCTTGCGCTGGGCGTAGGCGTGTTCAGCGGGATCGCCAACGTCGGCAGCTTCCATGATGTCCTTGGCGAGCCGTGCTGCGCGCAACTGCGCATCCGTCTGGGCTGCTTCTCGGGCCCGCTGCTTTTCCGCAATTTCGCGCCGAAATGCCTTCATATCCGCTGGGCTCATCGACTGACATGCTTGGCCACTCGACCAACGTATCAATCCCCCCGATCCTTTGTGGGATTGGAACCATCCGGTCGGCCGATGATCCGCGTGGACCTGATAGGCACCCGACCGTTTGCCACGCTCGCCCCGCAGTGCAAAACGTTGGATGGTGCCATCCGCGATGATCTCGTCGGGCGGCTCCACGCCCGCGGCCCGCATCGCGTTCGCGAACGCCGCCGTTACCTGGGAGGTCGAGTTCATCGAAGGAGCCCTCCCAGCAGTCGCAGACAAGTCGACAAGGTGCTTGCTGCCTTCTGCAGCACAGGTCGCTTATCAATGGCATACCGGGCCGATCGAGCGTCTGCAGCCGCTTGCGCGAGCCACAAAGACACGTCGACGCGACTCGCGAGTCGCAACACCCATGCTGGCGTCATCGGCGCCCCCCCTCGGGGAGCGCCGCACGTGCGTGTTCCGCACGCTTCCTCCGCTTCCCGTCGATCAATTGCTGGGGTCTGTCCATCGACTTCAGAGCGGGCAACGATTCGACCCACTGAACGAGCTCGGCAACGCGCCACCGGGGGTTTCGCGGACCGAAAAGCGCCACCGGCGCCGGAAAGCCTTCGCGTTTGCGCAGATCAGCGAACGCCCGTGGACTGACATCGAGGAGCGCTGCGCCGCCGTCGGCGTCGACAATGAGCGGCGCGGTCATCGCTTCTTCTCCTGAGTGGCGGCGACGCGCTTCAGATAGTCCGCCGGAGCTTCGATGACGATGGTCCGCCGACCGATCTTGATGGTCTTCGGTCTGAGCTCAGCCGGAAGGGTGTACAGCTTCGGACGACTGATCGAAGTCAGCTCACACCATTCGGTCAAGCTGAACCCGACTCGGAACGGCGCAGATATTGTCATTCCCATGTTTACGTCTCCTGAGACGCCCCGAACGATTCGGGACATGGAGACGGATTAAATAGATCTCTTTTTTGGCGCGAAGCTGTAACCAGTATCTATTTCGAAGCTTTCTCGCAGAGATCTTCCGGCGACAGTCGCTCAGGCGACCGCCCTGCTCATGATGGGCAGCACCTTCGCCACCGGTAACCGACCGTCCTGGTACTCGCTCCAGGCCACGAGCAGCGCTCGACGCTCTTCGTTGAACTTCGCCCGGTTATAGGCCGCGCGGATCCTGTCGCCTTCCTTGTGGGCAAGGCATGCCTCGATGACGTCCGGGCGCGCAATTCCGGTTTCGTTTGCCCAGGTCGAGAAGGTCGAGCGACACACCCCGTGCGCCGTCGTCCGGTCAAGCCATCCCATCCGCTTGAGGAGTGAAAGCATCGCCATGTTCGACATCGGAATAGTCGTGTCGCGCGGGTTCGGGAACAGGAATGCGCCGTTCACCGAGCGCATTTCGTCGATGATCTGAAGCGCGCGGGGGCAGAGCGGCACCCGGTGCTCCTCTCCCGCTTTCATGCGCGCAGCCGGTATCGTCCACAAGCGTGCCGCCGCGTCGATCTCGCTCCAGGTTGCGCCGATGATTTCGCCGGTTCGGGCCGCGGTCAGCATGGCAAACTCCAGCGCACGGGCCGCGATACCCGGCTGCGCTCGGAGCGCCTGCACGAACCCGGGTACGTCGGCGACAGCGAGCGCCCGGTGCGATTCGACATCGCGCCCGACTTGTCCTTCGCGCACCTTTCGCTTGATCGCTGCCGCGGGGTTCCGGCCGCAGATACCGCGAAACACGGCGTCATCGAAGACGGCCTCCAGACGCTGCCGGATTCTCGAAGCCGTTTCCGGCACCCGCTGGTACAGGTCGGCCATCGCATCGAGCAGCGCAGGCGCCTCGATCGTTGCTATCGGCGCGTGCCAGAGGTGGGGCGGGACGAGACGTTCCATCGAGCGGATCCACTCGCCCCCGTGCTTCGCCGATCGTGACGGCTCGATCACGCGTTCGTGATAGCCCCGCGCGACGCGTGCGAGGGTTGCCGCGTTCTTCGTCCTCTCGGCCTTCGCAGCGCGGACCGCCGCCTTTGCGGCTTCCTTCGCAGCCTTGCGGTCTTCGATCGGATCGCGGGGAGGAACCTCCGCCAGCATCGCCCGTGCCTTCGCCGCTGCGGCGCGCGCTGCAGTCAGGCTGGCGCCGGCGGTCTGCATGTTCGCTCGCTCGCAGCCGCCCAGACCCATCTCGCGCCGCGCGCCATCAGGGGAGGTGAACCGGAACAGCCATCTCGCGCCGCAGGCATCCACCTGAAGGCGCAGCCCGGCGCCGTCGGAGTGGTCACCGGGCGGGGCGTGCAGCACCTCCCGCACGCTCAGAAGGTGAAGCTTGCACATCTGAAGCCGAGTACCCATCGCAACCCTCGCTCGCTCGATCATGGCGGCGGGTTCGATGTGCTGTACCCGCCAGCGTACCCACCACAGGGTCGCGAAAGTGCGCGCTCCAGGGCGGATTCACGATGCACTGTCTGTGCAACGAACGAAGGCTAGTTCCGCTTTTGAATCAATGGGAAACTGCACTTCGGTGCACCGTCGACGCATCGAGGGTGCGAGTATTGCTGGCGGAGAGGGTGGGATTCGAACCCACGGTAGGCTTGCACCTACGCCTGATTTCGAGTCAGGTACATTCGACCACTCTGCCACCTCTCCGGCAGCCCGGATTTTACACATATCCGGCATTCGTGCCCGCATCGCCGAAAGCGTGTCCTGACGCACATTTGCGCCGTGAACCAACACACGACCGCGGCCCGGGGGTGCATGTCACAATCGCGGCTCGTCGGACACCAGGGAAAGCCGATGCCTCTGTCGCTGACTCTGCTTCTGTCTCTGCTGTTGCCCATGTTGTTGTCGCGCCTGGTCGTGCCGTCGCTGCGGTTGCTGGTGTGGCGGACGCTTGCCCGCCGGTTCGCGCGGGTCCTGCCGATGATGACCCTGGCCGCCCTGGCCGGTTGCGGCGATCCGGCCCCGCCTGCCGAGGTGCTCCCCCCCCTGGTCGACGGCGGCGAACTGGTCGTGCTCACCCACCAGAGCGGCACGACCTTCTATCAGGACGGTGAAGGCCGCCACACCGGGCTCGAGTACGAGCTCGTGACGCGCTTCGCGGCCGAGGCCGGGTACAAGGTGCGCTTCATCGCGCTGCCGCAATTCTCGGCGGTGCTGCCGGCCCTCGCGCAGGGACAGGGGCATCTGGCCGCAGCCGGGCTGAGCATCACGCCCGAAGCGGCGAAGCGGTTCACCTTCGGCCCCAGCTACCAGGAGGTGTCGCTCGAGGTGATCTACGACACCGAGACGCTGCGCCCGCGCAGCGTGAACGATCTCGTCGGCAAGCGCGTGGACGTGCTCGCCGGGTCGCTCGCGATCCCGGAACTGCAGCGCCTGCAGGCGAAGCTGCCGAACCTCGCGTGGAACGAGGTGGTCGCACGCGACACCGAAGAGATCGCCGGGCGGGTCGCTGGCCGCCATGCGGAGTTTGCAGTGGCGGAGTCGCATGCGGTCGATGTCGCTCGCAACTTCCATCCGTCGATCGCCACCGCCTTCACGATCGGCCAGCCGCGCAAGCTCGCCTGGGCGCTGCCGAAGAACGCAGATCCGGAACTGGTGAAGAAACTCGAAGCGTTCTTCGGGCGCATCCGGCGCGATGCCACCCTCACCCGCCTGATCGACCGCTACTACGGCCACCTGCAGCGGCTGACCGAAGCCGACATCGCACATTTCATGCTGCGCGTGCGCACCGTGCTGCCGCTCTACCGCAAGCACTTCCAGGATGCGCAGGAACTCATCGGCATCGACTGGCGCCTGATCGCGGCGCTCGGCTTCCAGGAATCGCACTGGGATCCGGCCGCCGTCTCGCCCACCGGCGTGCGCGGGCTGATGATGATGCAGGACGATACCGCGGCCAGGATGGGCGTGAAGAACCTGCTCGACCCGCGCGAGAACATCCTCGGCGGTGCACGCTACCTGTTGATGCTGCGCGACCTGCTGCAAAAGGCACCCGAGCCTGACCGCACCTGGATCGCGCTGTCGGCCTACAACATCGGCTTCGGACACCTCGAGGATGCGCGGGCGATCGCCCGTTCGCTCAACCTCGACCCGAACGTGTGGGTCAACATGAAGCAGGTGCTGCCGCTGCTGATGCGCCCGGAGCACTCCGCGGTCACCCGGTTTGGCTATGCGCGCGGCGGCGAGGCGGTGATCCTCACCGAGAATGTCCGCCAGTACTACGACATCCTGCAGCGCGTCGAGGCACCGCACCGGCCGGCCTTCAAGAGCCTGCGCGACGAGATCACCCTGCTGCCCCCCGGCCAGAAGGCGCCGTCGCTGAAGGGGCCCTGAGCGCGGTCAGCCCCGGGCAACCACCCGGGTCCCGCCCATGTACGGCTGCAGTGCCTCCGGCACGTCGATGCCGCCGTCGGCGCGCTGGTAGTTCTCCATCACTGCCACCAGCGTTCGTCCGACCGCAAGGCCCGAGCCGTTGAGCGTGTGCACGATCTCCGGCTTGCCCTTGGCGTCCTTGCGGTAGCGTGCCTGCATCCGGCGCGCCTGGAAGGCTTCGAAGTTGCTGCACGAAGAGATCTCGCGGTAGGCCTGCTGGCCCGGCAGCCAGACCTCGAGGTCATAGGTCTTGGCCGAGCCGAAGCCCATGTCGCCGGTGCACAGCAGCATCGTGCGGTAGGGCAGACCGAGCCGCTGCAGCACGGCCTCGGCATGCGCGGTCAGCGCCTCGTGCGCCTCGTACGAAGCCTCGGGCTTCACGATCTGCACGATCTCGACCTTGTCGAACTGGTGCTGGCGGATCATGCCGCGCGTGTCGCGGCCGTAGGAGCCCGCCTCGCTGCGGAAGCACGGGCTGTGGCAGACGAACTTCAGCGGCAGCGCCTCGGCCGCGAGGATCTCGCCGCGCACGATGTTGGTCACCGGCACTTCGGCGGTGGGGATCAGGTACAGCTTCGCCTCGTCGCCTTCGCCACCCCTTGGCACGGCGAACAGGTCTTCCTCGAACTTGGGCAACTGGCCAGTGCCGCGCAGGCTGTCCGCGTTCACCAGGTAGGGCGCGTACACCTCGGTATAGCCATGCTCGAGCGTGTGCATGTCGAGCATGAACTGGGCGAGCGCGCGGTGCATGCGCGCGAGCGGCCCCTTCATCAGCGAGAAGCGGGCGCCGGTGATCTTCGTCGCAGTCTCGAAGTCGAGCAGCCCCAGCCCCTCGCCGAGGTCGACATGGTCCTTGACCGGGAAGTCGAAGCTGCGCGGCGTGCCGACGGTACGCACCACCGCGTTGTCGTCGGCCGAGCGGCCTGCCGGGACGCTGTCGTGCGGCACGTTGGGCACGCCGGCGAGGAAGGCTTCGATCTCCTCCTGCAGCGCCGCGAGGCGCTTCTCGTCGGCCGCGAGCTCGTCGGCGAAGCTCGCCACCGAAGCCTTGAGCGCGGCGACGTCGCTGGCGTCCTCCCCCTTCTTCATCGCCTCGCCGATCTGCTTCGACACCTGGTTGCGGCGCGCCTGCAGCTCCTGGGTGTGCCCCTGCAACTGCTTGCGCTCGCCTTCCAGCGCCAGGAAGCGCTCGCGGTCGAGCGCATACCCCCGGTCGGCAAGCCGCGTGGCGACGCGATCGAGGTCGGAGCGCAGCAGTTGGATGTCCAGCATGGTGGGAAGCCTGCGATGAGATAACCCGCTATTCTACGAAAAAAGCGCGCCGGGGCTGGCCTGCAACGGCCAGGCCGGACCGGGACGCGCCGCCATCGCCCGCAAGGCGAACCACCCGAAGGAGGAACGCTTGACCCAGGATCCCCCGTCGATCCCGACCACGCGCGGGCCCGACCGCCAGCCGCGCCGCCCGGCGCTGGCGCTGCCGCCCGGCAGCTGCGACTGCCACTCGCATGTGTTCGGGCCGGCCGGGCGCTTCCCCTACGCGCCCACCCGCAGCTACACCCCGCCGGACTGCACCACCGCCGAGTACGTGCAGATGCTGCAGACCATCGGCTGCGAGCGCGCGGTGATCGTCCAGCCGAGCTGCTACGCCACCGACAACGCGGCCACGCTCGACGCGCTGCGTTCCGGCCAGTTCGATTTCCGCGGCGTGGCGGTGATCTCCGGACACGAGACGGATGCGCAGCTGCAGGACATGCACGAGGCCGGCGTACGCGGCGTGCGGCTGAACCTGCACACCCGGGGCGCGGTGCTCGGCCTGGCGGATGCCGGGCGCATCGCCGCGCGGGTGCGGCCGTTCGGCTGGCATGTGCAGGTCTATGTCGAGGTCGCCGCGCTGCCCGACCTCGATGGGCTGCTGGCCACGCTCGGGGATACGGTGGTGATCGACCACATGGGACAGCCTGCGGTAGGGGCGGGACCCGATGCGCCTGCCTTCCGCACGCTGCTGCGGGCGCTGGCCGATGGCCGCTGCTGGGTGAAGCTGTCCGGCGCTTACCGGCTGTCGAAGTCCCATCCACGCTATCCCGAGGCCACCCCGTTCGCCCGGGCGCTGGTCGCAGCCAACCCGGATCGGCTGGTCTGGGGCAGCGACTGGCCGCACCCGAACTTCGACGGCCCGATGCCGAACGATGCCGAACTGGTCGACCTGCTGGCCGACTGGATGCCCGACGCCGGGCAACGCCAGCAGGTGCTGGTGGACAACCCGGCACGGCTGTACGACTTCCCCACGAGGACACCATGAACAGGATGCGGATGACCACCACCGGCCGCGCCGCCCGCAGCGCCGCCCGCAGTGCCAACTTCTGGGCGCCTGCCCTGCTGCTCTGCCCCGCCCTGGCCGCCGCCCAGCCGGCGTGGCCGTCGAAGCCGATCCGGCTCATCGTGCCGCTCGCCCCGGGTGGCAACCAGGACCTGATCGCACGCAACGTGATGCAGCGGGTTGCCGTCGAGGTCGGCCAGCCGGTGGTGGTCGAGAACCGTCCCGGCGTCGGCGGGGTGGTCGGCTCGGAAGTCGTCGCGCGCGGGCCGGCCGACGGCTACCAGTGGCTGTCGATCTCCAACACCTTCGTCACCGTGCCGAGCGTGCTGCCGAACGTGCCCTACGACCCGGTGAAGGACTTCGTCACCGCCAGCGTGATCGCCAACATCCCGCAGGTGCTGGTGGTCAATCCGGCGATGCCGGTGAAGACGGTGCAGGACCTGGTGAAGCTGGCGAAGGCCCGGCCCGGCCAGGTGAACGTCGCGATGTCCGGATCGGGCAGCACCGGCCACATCGCCTCGGTGGGCTTCACCCGGGCCGCCGGCATCGAGGTGACCTACGTGCCGTACAAGGGCAACGCCCTGGCACTCATCGACGTGATGGGTGGCCATGTGTCGGTGCTGTTCGACCAGGTCAGCACCTCGATACCGCTGATCCGCTCGGGCAAGGTGCGCGCGCTCGGGGTGACCAGCACGCGGCGCTCGGTGCTGCTGGCCGACGTACCGACCATCGCCGAATCGGGGCTGCCAGGCTACGAGGCGGCCACCTTCAATGCCGTGCTGGCGCCGGCCGCGGTGCCGGCGGCCATCGTGTCGCGCATGCATGCGGCGATCGCGGCTGCGGTGAAGCAACCGGACCTGCGCGGCCGCATGGCCGAACTCGGCATCGAGCTGATGGCCAATGCCTCGCCCGAGGAGGCCACGGCATTCGTGCGCTCGGAAGTGGCGCGCATGGCAAGGCTGGTGAAGGAAGCCGGCATCAAGGCCGACTGAAACGTCCGGTGCAGGCGCGGCAGCGCAGTCCGCGCCAGGCGCACGGTGCCGGCGCTCAACCGGCGGTCGCGGGCGGCGGCCCTGGCGGCTGCGGCGGCATCGGGTCGTGCTTCGAAGAACGCCGATAGAACTCGCCGCCACCGAACAGCATCGCCGCACAACCGAGGAACACCGGGATGTAGCCGGTGACGCTGGCCAGTGCGCCGAAGGCGAGCGGGATGGTCACGTGCGTGAGCTGGTTGATCATCACGCGAATGCCCGTGCCCTCGCCCGCCCGGCCCTTCGGCGACAGGTTGTAGATCAGCGTCATCGACAGCGGCTGCGCGCAGCCGCAGCCCAGTCCGAGCACGAAGGCGATGATCGCCAGCGTCAGGCCACCGGTGAACAACGGCAGCAGCGCGTAGGCGATGCCGGTGGTGAAGATCGCCCAGGCCAGCACCGGCCCCTCGCCGTGCTTGGTCGCGAGCTTGGCTGCCACCAGGCGCACGACGAAGGTCGCGCTGGCGAACGCCGCCATGATCGCGCCGATCGCCGAGGCGGAATGGCCGATGGAGCGCGCATAGACCGGCAGGAAGAAGTTGAACAGGTCCCAGGCGGTCGCGATCACGCCACCGGCAAAGAAGGTGCGCTTGAGCGCCGGGATGCGCCAGAGGTCGAGCGAACTGGTCTTCGGCCCGCCCCGCGTTGCCGATGCCCGGCGCTGCGGGATCCAGCCGGGGAACCACCACACGGCCACCAGGGCGATCAGCGGCAGCGCGGCCAGCACCAGGTAGGTCGCGCGGTAGCCGATCAGGTCGATCGAGAAGCCGGCGATCAGCGGGCCGAGCAGGCCGGACAGCGAGAAGCCCATGCCCAACAGCGCGAAGTTCCGGGCACGGCTCTCCGGTCCGCCGAGCGAGCCGGTCATCGTCTGCGCGGCCACCTGCCAGGCCATGAAACCGACGCCCAGCACGCTGGCCGAGATGCAGAGCGCGACCATGTTCGGAAAGAACCAGGGAATCAGCAACCCCGTGAGCACCATCAGCGCGCCGAACACCAGCGGCAACCGCATGCCGAGGCGGTCGACCATCTGGCCGGCCCGGACCGCGAGAAACAGCGGCAGCAGCGCATACAGCGACACCACGACGCCGATCATCAGCGGGCTCGCCTCCAGGTGAAGGGCGAACAGTGAAGACAGGACGCGGCTGCCCCCGAACCCCACATGGGTGAGCACGCTCATCAGCACGATGAGCTTGAGCGGGCGCGAAGGCCCCGTCATGGGCGTCGCGGGTCCACGGTCAGCGGGTCGGTAGGCATCGGGCAGTCTCCATTATGCGAGTAAACTCGGGCGCAGTCGAACCGCACGTCGTTCGGCAGCGCGCATGGACGCCAACGCATGGATGCACAGAAGAGGAACGTCGCCGTGCTGGCCGGTTGCCAGGCGATCACGCAGGTCAAGATGTCGATGCTGATCGCCATCGCGGGACTGTCCGGCTATGCACTCGCCGCCGACAAGACCTGGGCGACCCTGCCGGTCACCATCTACGTGATCGGCTCCGCGCTGGCGACGCTGCCGTCGGGCACGTACATGAAGCGCCACGGCCGGCGCAGCGGCTTTGCGCTCGGCGCCACCTTCGGCATTGCCGGCGGCGTGGTCTGCGCCGCCGCACTGTGGCTGGAGAGCTTCCTGGTGCTGTGCATCGGCACGGCGGTCCTCGGCGTGTTCGTCGCGTTCGGACGGGCCTACCGCTTCGCCGCGGCAGACTCGGCCCCGAAAGAATTCAAGGCGAAGGCGATTTCGCTGGTGCTCGCCGGCGGCATCGTGGGCGGCGTCCTGGGCCCCAACCTCGCGAACTGGACGAAGGACATGATGCCCGGGCTCGCATTCGGCGCGTCCTTCCTCGCCATCAGCGTGCTGTCGGCACTGACGCTGCTCGCGCTGATGCCGCTGCGCATCCCGCCGCTCACCGCCGCCGAGCAGGCCGAGCCGGGACGCCCGATCGGCGAGATCATGCGCCAGCCGACCTTCATCGTCGCGGTCACGGCATCGGCCGTGGGCTACGGCATCATGAACCTGCTGATGGTGGCCACGCCGATCGCCATGCACCACCATGACTATCCGTTCAGCAACACCGCCTTCGTGCTCGAATGGCACCTGATCGGCATGTTCGCGCCGTCGTTCTTCACCGGCCACCTGATCACCCGCTTCGGCGCGCTGAAGGTGATGACCGTGGGCGCGATCCTCAACCTCGTATGCATCGGCATCGCGCTGTCCGGCGAGACCGTCTGGCACTTCTGGGCGTCGCTGTGCATCCTCGGCATCGGCTGGAACTTCCTGTTCACCAGCGGCTCGGCCCTGCTCACCGAAACCTACCGGCCGTCGGAACGCGAGAAGACGCAGTCGATGCACGACTTCGTGACCTTCGCCACCATGGCGGTCACCTCGCTCGTGTCGGGGGCGATGCTGTCGCACGAGGGGTGGGGCTGGCATGCGATCAACTACGGCTCGCTGCCGTTCGTCTGTGCCGTACTGATCGCGATCGCCTGGCTGTCGGCGATGCGCCGGGGCGGTGCCAGCGGTACCGCGTCAGGCTGACCGCCCGGGCCGGGATCGGCCTTCAGTCCTCGCCGCGATAGCCCCCGCAGTCAGCGGGTCGGTGGGCCCGGGTGCCTCAGGCGTTCGTGATTGGCCGTGTTCTCGAGGCAGATCGCGATGATGCTGGCCAGCCGCTCGATGACGTCGGTCTCCATGCCAGGCGCGAAGCGCGCGAAGTGGAGACTGCCGATGTTCAGGCTGCCGAGCAGCCGACGCCGGCGCTGCAGCGGCAGGATGGCGACGCTCTGAGGCGGCTGCGACTCGCGCGGGAACAGCAGGCCATGCAGCGGCTTCACGAAGGAGCCCAGCGACGTCCCTCCGTCGCCTTCGAACACCCGGTACAGCTCCGAGAACCCACCGAGCAGGATCAGGTCGGGATAGTCGTTCGGGTCCATGCCGGCCGCGCCGAACAACCGGCGCAGGTCATGATCGGGGTCGCACAGCGCGAGCGTCACCACGTCGTAGTCGTTGGCGCGCTTCAACGCGTTGAACAGCGTGTCGAACAGCTCCGGGAAGCTCGATCCTTCCAGCAGCCCGAGTTCGATCCGCCGGTGCCGGCTGAGGATCTGTTCGTTGCGCTGGGCGTCGGCCAGCATCGCGTCGAGGCGCTCGCGCAGCGCGCGGTTCTCGTTCCGGCGGCGATCGATATCCATTGCGCCTCGTCAGGTCAGGGGGGCCGGCGCGGCCGGCAGGATGGCGCCCAGCCAGGCCGCGCGTGCGGCCGACGCCTCGGGGGATGCGCCGGCGTCGACCGCCAGCCATGCGGTATCCAGGGGGGCCTCGGTCAGCGTGACCCGGCACTGGTACAACTCGTCGCGGCGGAACGCGTGCACGTCGAGTACCCGCCCGGGAGACGAGGCCGACAGCAGCGCGTCGATGCCGGCGAAACGCAGGCCGTCGATCGCGATGACCTGATCGCCCGCAGACAGTCCTGCCTGCTGTGCGGGGCTGCCATCGTGCACGAGCGAGATCCGGCCGTCGGCAGCCATGCGCGCGCCGAGCCAGGCTCGGGCCGGCCACGCGCCGGCACGTGCCTCGGCCGACACCGCCGGCGGCGACCCGGGCCCTCCCCCCTTGTCGGACTCGCCGCTGGCCGCACGCAGGCCGAGCGCCACGCCGACGGTGCCGAGCAGCGTGGCCAGCGGCAGGTCTTCGGTGCCATCGACCGCGAGCGCGAAGAACGCGCCCAGGTCGCGCCCGGCGATCTCCGAGGCCAGGGCCGGTATGCGATCTTCCGGCACGCCGATGCCACGCGCGCCGTAGTCTTGCCACAGCCGGCGCATCAGGTCGTCGAGCGAACGTGCACCGCCGGTCGCCTCGCGCAGGGTCAGGTCGAGCGCCAGTGCGACCAGCGATCCCTTGGTGTAGTAGCTCACCACCGCATTCGGCGTGTTCTCGTCCGGACGGTAGAACTTGATCCACGCGTCGAAGCTCGACTCCGCGACCGACTGCTTCAGCCGGCCGCCGCCACGCAGCACGCGGGTGACGGTCTCGCCCAGCATCCGCAGATACTCGTCGTGGGTGAACAGCCCGCAGCGGACGAGCGCGAGGTCGTCGTAGTAGGAGGTGATGCCCTCGAACGCCCACAGTTGCCGCGTATAGGCCTCGCGCGACAGATCGTAGGGCAGGAACGCGGCAGGCTTGATCCGCTTCACGTTCCAGGCGTGGAAATACTCGTGGCTGGCCAGCCCGAGCAGCGTGCGGTACTTGTCGCTGGTCCCGGACTGACCCGGCTGCGGCAGATCGTCGCGGCTGCACAGAAGGCTGGTCGAGCAACGATGCTCGAGGCCGCCGTAGCCGTCTCCGACCACCATGATCTGGAACAGGTAGCGGTCGAACGGCGGCGGCGCGCCGAACAGGTCGATCTGCGCGGTGCAGGCGCGCGCGAGATCATGCGCGAACCGATCGAGGTCGCTGCGATGCCGGCCGGTGACCGCCACCTCGTGCCGCACGCCGTGCGCCTCGAACGCCACCAGGTCGAAGGTGCCGCATTCGACCGGATGGTCGATCAGTTCGTCGTAGTCGGATGCGCGGTAGCGGCCGAAGCCGTGCTCGGGCGCACCCGCCCGCTCGAGCGTCGTGGCGACGCGCCAGCCCTTGCCTGCATCCCCGGGCGGCGGCTGGATGTCGACCGTGCAGCTTTCGTGCTCCCGCCCCGCCACCGCCAGGAAAACGGAACTTCCGTTGAAGTAGGCATGGGTGGTGTCGAGGTGGGCAGTCCGTACCGAGAGGTCCCACGCATGGATCTCGCAGGTCACCGAAAGCGGGCCGCTGCAGGGCGCACAGTGCCATCGATGCTTGTCGACCTTGGCCACCGCCACCGGCTGACCCTGCCCGTCGCGCGCGCTGATCGACAACACCTGGCGCGCGAACTCGCGCACCAGGTAGCTGCCCGGCAACCATACCGGCAACCAGAAGCCCTGGCCGGCCGGGTCGGGATCGGATACCCGCACGGTGACCTCGAAGCGGTGCGCTTCCGGAGAAGCGGGAACGATCAGGTAGTGGATCTCTTCCATTTCGTGCAAGGATAGACGCTATCGTTGAAGGACAACGCAAAGGAGCTGCTGCACCCCCTACCCCAGCGCCTTGGTCGCCACCTCGTACACGTCCTTCGACAGGGTCTCCTGGGCGGCGATCGCCTGCAGCTCCGCGCGCATCAGCGCCTGCCGCTGCGGGTCGTACTTGCGCCAGCGGTTGAGCGCGCCGAGCATCCGCGATGCCACCTGTGGGTTCTGCCGGTCGAGCTTCAGCACCTGCTCGCGCAGGAAAGCGTAGCCCGATCCGTCGGCCTGGTGGAAACGCAGCGGGTTGCCGTGGCAGAACACGCCGACCAGCGCGCGGATGCGGTTCGGGTTGCGCGCGTCATACGCGGGATGGCCCATCAGCGCACGCACCTGGGCGAGCGCATCGGGCGCTTCCGAGCGCGCCTGCAGCGCGAGCCACTTGTCGATCACCAGCGGATCGGCCTGCCACTGTGCATGGAAGGCATCCAGGGCCCGCTGGCGCGCCTCGCCGGGCACGTCGACAATGCACGAAAGTGCCGCGATCTGGTCGGTCATGTTGTTGGCCGAGTCGAACTGGCGCAGCGCGAGGCCGAGTGCATCGGGAGCACCGGTGCGGCTCA
This sequence comes from Rhodocyclaceae bacterium, assembly GCA_020248265.1. Lineage (NCBI taxonomy): Bacteria > Pseudomonadati > Pseudomonadota > Betaproteobacteria > Rhodocyclales > Rhodocyclaceae > Rhodocyclaceae bacterium. The sequence goes on along the minus strand of JADCHX010000011.1, from coordinate 477,091 downwards.
GGTAGGCGAGGCAGGTGTTGCGCAGCGCGCGCGCGGCGATCGACGCGCCGTCGTGGCGGTAGGGACCGGGCGCACGGTTGGCCTCGTACAACTGCTCCAGCGCCTCGCGATGCGCGCATGCGAGCTGGTTCACCACGGCCTCGCGCGCCGCATGCAGGCCCTCGACATCGATCTGCGCCATCTGCTCGCCGAGGAAGGTGAAGTCGGGCAGGGTCAGTGCCAGTGCCTTGAAGCGGCCGTCGAGTGAAGGGTCGGCGAGCGTGCGGCCGAACGCATCGATGAAGGCGCCGGGCAGTTCGATCGCCCGTCCGGCACGGAACGCGGCGACCGCAGCCAGCAGGATGCGGGTGGCAAGCCGCTGCCCGGCCTCCCAGCGGTTGAAGGGATCGTCGTCGTGCCCCATCAGGAACGCGAGGTCGGCATCGCTGCAGTCGAGGTTCAGCTTCACCGGCGCGGAGAAGCCGCGCAGCAGCGATGGCACCGGCGCCGACGACACGCCCTCGAACACGAAGCGCTGCTGCGCCTCGGTCAGCGACAGCACGACCTCGGTGCCGGCCGGGGCGGCCGCACCGGCCAGCTGCAGCGGGAGCGGCTTGCCGTCGCTATCGAGCAGCGACACGCGCACCGGGATCTGCAGCGGCTGTTTCTGTGGCTGTCCAGGCGTCGGCGCGGTGTACTGGGACAGGGTCAGCGTGAACCGCTGCCCCGGCGCATCGTAGGCGGTGCTGGCGGTGACCTCCGGGGTACCGGCCTGTGAATACCAGCGCCGGAACAGGGTCAGGTCGACACCCGAGGCATCCTGCATGGCCTGCGCGAAGTCGTCGCAGGTGACCGCCTGCCCGTCGTGGCGGTCGAAGTAGAGGTCCATGCCCGCGCGGAACTTCTCCGGCCCGAGCAGGGTGTGCATCATGCGGATGACTTCCGCACCCTTCTCGTAGACGGTCGCGGTGTAGAAGTTGCTGATCTCGATGTACGCGTCGGGCCGCACCGGGTGCGCGAGCGGGCCGCCATCCTCGGGGAACTGGTGGCTGCGCAGGGTGCGCACATCACTGATCCGCTTGACCGCCTTCGAGGTCATGTCGGCGGTGAACTGCTGGTCGCGGAAGACGGTCAGGCCTTCCTTCAGCGACAGCTGGAACCAGTCGCGGCAGGTGACGCGGTTACCGGTCCAGTTGTGGAAGTACTCGTGAGCGATCACCGCCTCGATCGCCTCGAAGTCGGCGTCGGTGGCGGTCTCGGCCTTCGCCAGGACGTACTTCGAGTTGAAGACGTTCAGGCCCTTGTTCTCCATCGCGCCCATGTTGAAGTCATCGGCGCTGAAGATCATGTAGGCGTCGAGGTCATACTCGCGGCCGAAGGCCTCCTCGTCCCAGCGCATCGCGCGCTTCATCGACGCGATTGCATGGCCGCACTTGTCGAGGTTGTGCTGCTCCACCCAGACCTCGACGCCGACCTCACGGCCGGACATCGTGGTGAAGGTATCGCGCGCGCAGGACAGATCGCCGGCCACCAGCGCGAACAGGTAGGACGGCTTCGGCCAGGGGTCGATCCAGGTCGCGAAATGGCGGCCTTCGGCGCCCTTCCCGGTCGCCGGCCCGGTCTCGCCGCGGTTGCCGTTGGACAACAGCACCGGGTATTTCGCCCGATCGGCGATGATGGTCGTGGTGTAGCGCGCCATCACGTCCGGACGGTCGAGAAAGTAGGTGATCTTCCGGAACCCGCGTGCCTCGCACTGTGTGCAGAAGTTTCCGCTCGACTTGTACAGGCCCTCGAGCGCGGTATTGGTCTCGGGGTGGATGATGGTGACCACCTCGAGCGTGAACTGGCGCGGGACGCGACCGATCGTCAGGCCTTCGGCGTCGACCGTGTACTCGGACGGCTCGAGCGCCCGCCCGTCCAGTGCCAGTGCCTCGAGTTCCAGTCCGATGCCGTCCAGCCGCAGCGACGGCGCGACCGGTGCCTGATCGTCGCAGGCGTGGATCACCGAATATGCGGTGACGACCGTACGGTCTTCATGCAGGTCGAACGTCAGTTCGACCGAATCGACTCGATAACTCGGCGGCGCATAATCTGTCAGCCGGGTGACCGACGGCGTTGCTTGGGTGCTGGAAACGATGTCCATCGGGCGCTCGGCGACAAGGGGTCGGCGAGCATTCTAACGGCATCGGCTGCAACGACACCCGGGCTACGGACCTGTCGTCCGCCACCCGGGCACTCGCACGGTCATTCCGCCTTCAGGTTGGCTTCCTTGACCAGCCGGGCGAAGCGCGCGGTCTCCGTCCGGATGAACTTGTCGAACGCCTCGGGCGTGCTGCCGGTCGGAACGATACCCGCACCGTGGTGTCGCTCGATGATGTCCGGCATCTTCAGGACTGAATTGACCGTCGCATTCATGCGGTCGATGATCGGGCGCGGCGTCTTCGCGGGGAAGAACACGCCGTACCAGTTGGTGACCGCGAAACCGGGCACGCCCGCTTCGCCGATGGTCGGGATATCGGGAAACAGCGGCGTGCGTTCCGGCAGCGTGAAGGCGATCGGACGCAGGCGGCCGGACTTCCAGTGCGGCAGCACCGACACCATCGTCGCGAACGACAGCGTGATGTTGCCGCCGACCAGGTCCGCCATGGCAGGGCCGCCTCCCTTGTACGGAACGTGGACCAGTTCGGTGCCGACGATCCGGTTGAACAGTTCGCCGGCGAGGTGGTCGGCCGCGCCCATGCCGGAGGAGCCGTAGGTCAGCTTGCCGGGGTTCTTCTTCGCCAGGGCGATGATGTCCTTCACCGTCTTCACCGGCAGCGACGGGTGCACCACCAGCACGTTCAGTACGACCGAGGTCTGCGAGACCGGCGTCAGGTCGCGCAGCGGATCGACCGCCAGCTTGCCATAGAGCGCCGGGTTCACCGCGATGTTGCCGATCGTGCCGAGTACCATCGTGTAGCCGTCAGGGTCCGACTTCGCAGCCAGTTCGACCCCGATGTTGCCGCCGGCCCCGCCGCGGTTCTCGACGACCACCTGCTGGCCGAGCGCATCGGACAGCTTCGGCGAGATCAGGCGGCCGACGAAGTCGGTGCCGCCGCCGGGAGCGAACGGCATGATGAAGCGGATCGGCTTCACTGGCCATTGCTGGGCCAGCGCCGCGCCGGGCAGGACCATCGGCAGCGCCAGTGCGGCCGCGGCGGTGGCAACGCAGCGGGACGAAAACCAGGATACACGGGGAAACGGCATGGACGACCTTTCTGTCATGGGATGACGCGGTGGCGGCAATGTACCAAAACGGTGCATCGCAGGGCCATCGGACTGCCTGACCTGCAGACCCAGGACGCGCAGCACGAGCTGTGCCAGCTTCCGGGGCGTGCGGTCAATCCACCTGTGCGCCCGACGCGCGCACCAGCGCGCCCCACTTCGCCACCTCGGCCGCAATGAACTTCGCGAACTGCTCCGGGCTGTTCGGGCTGGGTTCGCCGCCCTCGGCGGCGATGCGTTCGCGCACGTCGGACAACTGCAGGATCTTCACGATTTCCGCATTGAGCCGGTTCACGATGTCCGGCGGCGTGCCGGCCGGCGCGAGCACGCCCCACCAGTTCACCAGTACGAATGCCGGCAGCCCGCTCTCGACCATGGTCGGCACCGCGGGCAGCACGGCGGCACGATCGGCACCGGTGGCCGCGATGGCCCGCAGACGTCCGGTACGCACCTGCCCGAGCACCGGCGGGATCGTGCTGAACAGCATGCTGATCTGCCCGCCGAGCACGTCGGTCATCGCCGGCACATTGCCCTTGTAGGGGATATGCGTCATCCTGGCCTTCGCCGCGATCTTGAACTGCTCGCCGGCGAGATGGCCCGCCGTACCGTTGCCGGGCGAACCGAAGGTCAACTGGTCGGGACGGGCCCGCGCAAGCGCCGCCAGTTCCTTCACCGTCTTCACCGGCAGCGCCGGGTTGACCACCAGCACCAAAGGTGCAGACACCGCGTTGGTGACCGGGGCGAAGTCCTTCACCGGGTCGTAGGGCAGCTTCTTGTACAGCGCCGGGGCCACTGCCAGGTTGGCTGCCTGCCCCATCACCACGTTGTACCCGTCGGCCGGGGCACGCGCTGCGGCTTCCAGGCCGATCGTGCCACCCGAGCCGGCGCGGTTCTCGACCACCACCGGCTGGCCGAGCCGGTCGGACAGCCGCTGTGCGATCACCCGCGACATCACGTCGGTGCCGCCACCGGGCGGGAACGGGATGAACCAGCGCAGCGGCTTCGACGGCCAGGCCTGGGCGTGGGTGGTGCCTGCAGTGAAGGCACTGGCCACGAGCGCTGCGGTGCCTGCGGCGAACAGCACGCGCACGGCGCTCATGCCGATACCATCGGCATGCGTGCCGACGCATCGAGCATCGGCACATGGCCATACAGCGGCTCGCCCGGAATGCCTTCCGCGAGCACCTCGCGGATCGCGATCAGCCGGTCGAGGTCGATGCCGGTGCGCAGGCCCATCTCTTCCAGCATGAACACCAGGTCTTCGGTCACGATGTTGCCGGTGGCCCCCGGCGCGAACGGACAACCGCCGAGACCAGCGAGCGAACTGTCGAAGGTGCGCACGTCTTCTTCCAGTGCGGCGACCACGTTGGCCAGGCCGAAACCGCGGGTGTTGTGCAGGTGGGCGCCGCCCAGCCTGTCGCCGATCGCCGCGCGCACCTTGCGGAAGACACGCCGGATCTGCGTCGGGTTGGCCATGCCGGTGGTGTCGGCGAGCCCGACCTCGTCGCAGCCGGCTTCGACGCAGGCGATGGCGTCGCGCACCACCTGCTCTTCCGACACCCGGCCTTCGATGGTGCAGCCGAACACCGTCGACAGGCCCGCTTCGATCTTCGGCCGCTGCGCCTCGGGCAGCGAATCGCGGAACGCGCAGGCACGGCGCGCATCCTCGATCGCCTCTTCCGTCGAGCGGCGTACGTTCGCCAGGCTGTGCTTCCGGCTCACCGAGATCGGCAGCGTGATCTTGTGCGCGCCGCTCTCGATCGCACGCAGCACGCCCTTGAAGTTCGGCGCGAGCACGGCCACGTGCAGGCCGGGGATGCCCAGCGCATGGCGCACCACCTCGTGCGCATCCACCATCTGCGGGATGATGCTCGGCGGCACGAACGAGCAGACCTCGATCTCGCGCAGGCCGGCGGCGGCGGCGGCGCTGATCCAGCGCTGCTTGAACGTGGTGGGCATGAACTGCTTCGTGTTCTGCAGGCCGTCGCGCGGACCGACTTCACTGATCAGGACATCGATGCCTTCGACGGACGGGGTCATGCCGCTCCTCCTTGCTTGCGCGCATCGCGTGCGCGGATCAGCGCGCAAGCTGCGCGCACGTCGACGTTGCCGCCGGAGACGATCACTCCGATGCGCGCGCCGCTCTTGTAATCGATCTTGCGCTCGAACAACGCGGCCGTGGCAAGCGCGCCAGTCGGCTCGACGACAATCTTCATGCGCTCCCAGAGGAACAGCATCGCGTCGAGCAGCTGGTCGTCGTCGACCGTGACCATGTCGTGCAGCAGCTTCTGCACCAGCGGGAAGGTGAGCGTGCCGAGGGACGGCGTACGTGCGCCGTCGGCGATGGTGTCCGGATTGTCGACCGTCTGCAGCACGCCGGTGTGGAACGAGCGCGTGGCGTCGTCACCGGCTTGTGGTTCGACCCCGACCACCTTGCAGCCTGGGGACAGGTGGTGCGCGGCGATCGCGCAGCCGGACGTGAGGCCGGCACCACCGGTGCAGACCAGCAGCCAGTCGAGCGGGCCGGCGTCCTCGATCAGCTCCTTCGCCGCCGTGCCCTGGCCGGCGATCACATGCGCGTCGTCGTACGGCGGCACCATGGTGAGGCCGCGTTCCTGCGCCAGTTGGCGTGCAATCGACTCGCGCGTGGTCTTCGTCTTGTCGTAGGTGATCACCTCGGCGCCATAGCCGCGCGTGGCCTCCAGCTTCACCGAAGCCGCGTCGTCCGGCATCACGATGACCGCCCGGATGCCCAGCAACTGTGCCGACAGCGCCACCGCCTGCGCATGGTTGCCCGACGAGAACGTCACCACTCCACGCGCCTTCTCCGCCGCACCCAGCTGCGACAGCGCGTTGTACGCCCCCCGGAACTTGAACGCACCACTGCGCTGGAAGTTCTCGCACTTGAAGTACACCTTCGCGCCGGTGCGGCGGTCCACCGTACCCGACGTGAGCACCGGCGTGCGATGCGCATGTCCTTCGAGCCGGCGCGCTGCCGCCTCCACATCCGCGTACGTAGGCAAATCAGGGGCAGACGCCATCTTTCTGCGATCTCCGGAACAGAAGGTTCAGAGCCCGCATTCTGCGACAAAAAACGGTGGGGGTCAGGTCTTGAGTTTTGCATGCCGGTGGGGGTCAGATCGGCGCAAAACTCAAGGCCCCCATCTGACCCCACTCCACCTTCTGCAAAACTCAAGACCTGACCCCCATCTCACACCCATCTCACCTGACCCCCATCTCACCCATCTTTCACCGGGCACCTCGACCGACGTCGCGCTGACATTGCGCGGCCGACTGTCGTACGGCTTCCTGATCGGCGAGGACGGTTATGCTTCGTTTCTGCGCCTGGAACAGGCTCATCTCTTTGAAGGGACTGCGTCATGATGCTGATCAAGGGCGGCCGGGTACTGAACCCGGGCAACTACCGTTTCGAGCCTGCCGACATCCTGGTCGAGGCCGACCGGATCATCGACATCACCGCGCCCGGCAGTGTGCCGGCCGAAGGCAGGCAGGTCGTCGACGCCACCGACCGGCTGGTCATCCCCGGGCTGGTGAACGGCCACAACCACGCGCAGACCAACCTGTCCAAGGGCATCGCCGACCGCTGGACGCTGGAGGTCCTGCTCGCCAACGCCCCGTGGACCGGCGCGCGCCGCTCGGTGGAAGAGAAGTACCTGTCGGCCGCAATCGGTGCCTGCGAGATGCTGCGCAAGGGCTGCACCGCCTCGTTCGACATGTTCGCCGAGTTCCCGCTGCCGACCCTCGACGGCGTGAACGCGGTAGCGCAGGCCTATGCCGATGTCGGCATCCGCGCAACGCTGGCGCCGATGATGGCCGACCGCAGCTTCTACGAGGCGATCCCGGGACTGGCCGATGCGCTGCCCGGCCCGCTGCGTGAACAGGCGCTGGCCATCCGCCACGCCTCGCATGCCCAGAACATCGCCATCTGCCGCGAACTGTTCACGAACTGGAAGTTCGACCGCACGCAGATCCGCCCGGCGCTCGGCCCGACCATTCCGCACCACTGCAGCGATGAATTCCTGAGTGGCTGCCGCGACCTCGGCCTGGAACTCGATGTCGGCTTCCAGATGCATGTCGCCGAATCGAAGATGCAGGCGATCGTCGCGCAGCAGCGCTACGGCAAGACCCTGGTCGCCCACCTCGATGACCTGGGCCTGCTAAAGCCTGGCTTCTGCGTCGCGCATGGCGTCTGGCTCGACGACGACGACCGCGCGCGGCTGGCCGACCACGGCTGCTCGATCTCGCACAACCCGGGCAGCAACATGAAGCTGGGGTCAGGTCTCGCGGACACACGCGCGATGCTCACGCGCGGCGTGAACCTGGCCCTGGGCACCGACGGCGCCGGCTCGTCCGACAACCTCAACATGTTCGAGGCGATGCGCCTGGCCTCGTTCGTGTCGCGCGTGCACGGGCGCGACACCGAACTGTGGCTGTCGACACAGGAAGTGCTGCGCGCGGCGACCGAGGGCGGCGCGCAGGCGCTCGGCTTCGCAGGCCAGATCGGGCGGCTGCAGAAGGGCTACAAGGCGGACATCGTGCTGCTCGACCTCGGTGCGCCGCACTACGTGCCGTTGAACGACCCGGTGAACCAGATCGTGCACTGCGAGGACGGCACCGGCGTGCATACGGTGATCGTGAACGGGCGCGTGCTGCTCGAGGCCGGGCGCTTCACGTCGTTCGACTTCGACGCCTTGCGCGTGAGGGCGGCGGTCGCGATCGAACGGCTGAAAGAGGTGAACCGCGAGTCGCGCGCGCTGTGCGAGCAGATGGAACCGTACGTCAGCCAGTTCTGCAGCGGGCTGGCGAAGACGCCGTACCACGTGCCGGGGTTCTGCCAGCACTGAGGCGGTACGGCGGGCAGCCGCATTGACTTTCAGTACCGAAAAAAGCACTATAAATCCCATATCAGTACGTTTCGGTGCCTGGATGAACAATACGCTGACAGTTGCAATGCTCAAACGGCGCGGAATGGCGGCTATCGAGGAAGGCCTCCGTCACGGCCCGATCCACATCGTGAAGCGCAACAAGCCCGCTGCAGTCGTACTGTCGGAGGACGAGTACCTTCGGCTGACGGGCAGACAGTCGAACAGTCTGCCCGGACAGACCGCCATACAGTGGTTGCTCGCACAGCCTTCCGCCAACCTGCGCAGCAAGCAGGACATCGACGAAGCCCTGGAGGAGGAACGCAATTGGTGAAGGCGCGGTGATCGCATTTCTGGATTCCAGCGCTTTGATCTACCTGACGGAGGGCCACGAGCCCTTCGCAGCCCGGATGCGGGCCACAGTCCACTCGATCGCTGAACAGCATGCTGATATCGGCCTCGCCATCAGCCGATTGACCTGGCTGGAATGCCGTGTCGGCCCGATGAAGCGCGACGATGCGGCTACCCTGGGGCGCTACGACGCATTCTTTGCGCGTCCCGACGTTTCGTGGGTGGAACTCACGCGCGACGTGGTGGAACTGGCCGCCGCGGTACGCGTGCGCCACGGTCTTCGCACCCCGGATGCGTTGCAGGCAGCATGCTGCCTGCAACTGGGGCGAGAGCACCGCATGCTCACCGGAGACGCTTCCTTCCAGCGCGTGGCGGGCCTGAACGTCGTCCGGCTGGACTGAGAGACACCGAGGCTCGCATACAATCGGAGTCGCGGCGCTCCCTCCGGAGCGCCGCCTCCATTTCCAGCGAGCCCCATGCCCGATCAGGCCCCTCCCGCCCCCCGCCCCGCGATCTCCATCCGCGGCGCCCGCCAGAACAACCTGCGCAACCTCGACCTCGACCTGCCGCTGGGAGAACTGACGGTCGTTACCGGGGTCTCCGGCTCCGGCAAGTCGTCGCTGGTGTTCGACACGCTGTATGCGGAAGGCCAGCGGCGCTATGTCGAGACCTTCTCGCCCTACGCACGGCAGTTCCTCGACCGGATGGACAAGCCGCAGGTCGACCGCATCGACGGCATCCCGCCGGCGATCGCGATCGACCAGGTGAACCCGGTGCGCACCTCGCGCTCGACCGTGGGCACGATGACCGAGCTGAACGACCACCTGAAGCTGCTGTTCGCGCGCGCGTCGAAGCTGCATTGCCGCTGCTGCGGACAGCCGGTGTTGCGCGACTCGGCCGATTCGATCTTCGCCACGCTGGCCGAGCGAACGCCAGCGGCCGGCGACCCGCGGCTGGCGATCACCTTCCCGGTGCCGGTGCCGGACAACTTCAAGCCGGACGAAGTCCGGACGATGCTGGAGCGGCAGGGCTACACCCGGATCGAGCCGGATGGCGCGAAGCGATTCACTGTCGTGCAGGACCGCTTCCGCTTCGGCAACGCGGAGCGGGCGCGCGTGGTGGAGGCGCTGGAGGCCGCGCTTCGCGTCGGGCAGGGCCGGGTCGACGTCCGTGTGCTTGCCGAAGGCGCCACGGCAGAGAGCAGCAGCATTGAACCGCCCCCGGCGTCCCCGGCATCCACCCTGGTCTGGCGTTTCTCCTCCGACCTGCACTGCGCCCACTGCGACCTGCACTACGCGGACCCGACGCCCAGCCTGTTCTCGTTCAATTCGCCGGTCGGTGCCTGCGAGACCTGCCGCGGCTTCGGCCGGGTGATCGGCGTCGACTACGGGCTGGTCGTACCCGACGAATCGAAGACGCTGCGCCAGGGCGCGGTCAAACCCTGGCAGTCGAAGAGCTTCAGCGAATCGCAGAAAGAGCTGATCGAATACGCGCAGAAGCGCGGCATCCCGATCGACGTACCCTGGCGCGACCTGGGCGAAGCGAACCGCCGCTGGGTGATCGACGGCGAGCCGCAATGGAAGAGCTGGAACAAGTCCTTCCCCGGCACCTGGTACGGCGCGAAGCGCTTCTTCGACTGGCTCGAGACCAAGAGCTACAAGATGCATGTGCGGGTGCTGCTGTCGCGCTACCGCGCGTACACCCCGTGCACCGATTGCGACGGTGCGCGGCTGCGCCCCGATGCGCTCGACTGGCGCCTCGGCTCGCGCGAGGATGCAGACGCTGCATTGGCCGGCACCGCGCGCTTCCGCCCGCAGGCGGCGCGCTACGATGCAGCGGCGCTGCAGGCACTGCCCGGCCTCACCGTGCACGACATGATGCTGCTGCCGGCCGAACGCCTGCGCACCTTCTTCGACCGGCTGCAGTTGCCGGCACCGCTCGACCAGGCGACCGAGCAGCTGCTCGGGGACATCCGCGCGCGCGTCGGCTACCTGTGCCAGGTCGGCCTCGCCTATCTCACGCTGGACCGCCAGTCGCGCACGCTGTCCGGCGGCGAAGTGCAGCGGATCAACCTCTGCACTGCCCTCGGCACCTCTCTTGTCAACACGCTGTTCGTGCTCGACGAGCCGTCGATCGGCCTGCATCCGCGCGACATGCAGCAGGTGATCGCGGTGATGCAGCGGCTGCGTGCCGCCGGCAACACGCTGGTGGTGGTCGAGCACGACCCGCAGATCATGTTCGGTGCCGACCGCATCCTCGACATCGGCCCGGGGCCGGGCGAGCGCGGCGGCAACATCGTGTTCCACGGCACACCGGTCGAGATGATGGAATCGGGCACGCTGACCGCGCTCTACCTGTCGGGCAGGCGCCGCGCCGATGCGGGGCGGCTGGGCCGCCCGGAGGCCGAGATCGCAGCCCGGCCGACGCTCGTGCTGCGCGGTGCCTCGGAACACAACCTGAAGCAGGTCGATGTCTCGGTTCCGCTGGGCTGCCTGGTGACCGTGACCGGCGTATCCGGCTCGGGCAAGTCGACGCTGATCGACAACGTCCTGCATCCGGCGCTGCTGCGCCATTTCGGGCGCCCGACGGAAGCACCCGGCGCGTTCGATTCGCTCGAAGGCGCGGAGCATCTGGAAGATGTGGTGATGGTCGACCAGACGCAGATCGGCCGTACGACGCGATCCAACCCGGCCAGCTATGTCGGGGCCTTCGATGCAATCCGTACGCTGTTCTCGAAGCTGCCGCTGGCAAAGGAACGCGGCTATACCGCCGGCACCTTCAGCTTCAATTCGGGCAACGGGCGCTGCCCGACCTGCGGCGGCACCGGCTTCGAGTTCGTCGAGATGCAGTTCCTGTCCGACGTCTACCTGCGCTGCCCGGACTGCGACGGCACGCGCTACCGCGCGGAGACGCTGGAGGTGACCCTCGACGGCCGCTCGATCGCCGACGTGCTGGAACTCACCGTATCGGAGGCGCTGTCGGTGTTCGCTGGCGAACGCGACCTGGTGACGGCACTGCAGCCGCTGGCCGAGGTCGGCCTCGACTACCTGCGCCTCGGACAACCGGTGCCGACGCTGTCCGGTGGCGAGGCGCAGCGGCTGAAGCTGGCTGGCCACCTCGCCGAGGCCGCGAAACGCAGCAGCAACTACGCCGCGCCAAAGGATGGCCGGGGCAAGCTGTTCCTGTTCGACGAGCCGACCACCGGCCTGCACTTCGACGACATCGCCAAGCTGCTGGTCGCGTTCCGGCGGCTGATCGAGGCTGGCCATTCGCTGCTGGTCATCGAACACAACCTCGATGTGATCCGCGCCTCCGACTGGATCATCGACCTCGGGCCGGAAGGCGGCGACGGCGGCGGCGAGGTGGTCGCGGTGGGTACGCCGGCTACGATCTGCGCCAGCCCCCGGTCGCACACCGGCCGCGCGCTGGTCGATTACGAAGCGTCGTTCACCGACCTGCAGCGCTTCCATCCGTCGCGCACGACCGTGGCGCAGGAACCCGACGGCCTCGAGGCCGGCTACCGCGAGCGCGCCCGCCATTCGATCGTGGTGCACAACGCGCGCGAACACAACCTGAAGCAGGTGCATGTCGAGATCCCGCGCGACCGCTTCACCGTGGTCACCGGCGTCTCGGGCTCAGGCAAGTCGACGCTCGCCTTCGACATCGTGTTCGGCGAAGGGCAGCGGCGCTACCTCGAGTCGTTGAACGCCTATGCCCGGCAGTTCGTGCAGCCCGCAGCCAAGCCCGAGGTCGATGGCGTGTTCGGCATCCCGCCGACGGTGGCGATCGAACAGCGCACCAGCCGCGGTGGCCGCAAGAGCACCGTGGCGACGATGACCGAGATCTACCACTTCCTGCGCCTGATGTTCATGAAGCTGGGGACGCAGTACTGCCCGGACTGCAACGTCGCGATCGAGCCGCAGAGCTTCGATGCGGTGGCCGCGCAGGTGATGCGCGACTACCGGGGCCAGAGCATCGGCGTGCTTGCGCCGCTGGTGGTCAACCGCAAGGGCATCTACACCGACCTCGCCGCCTGGGCCTCGGCGCGCGGCCATGGCCACCTGCTGGTCGATGGCCAGTTCGTTACCACGCGGCCGTGGAAGCGGCTCGACCGCTTCAAGGAACACACGATCGACCTGCCGGTCGCGGACATCCGCGTGCTGCCCGAGAACGAGGTGAAGCTGCGTGCGCTGCTGCAGGCCGGCCTCGACCAGGGCAAGGGCGTGGTGCATGTGATGGCCGACCTCGATGCATTGGACGGTGCGATGCGCGCCGGGCAGAAGAGCGCACTGCTGTCGACCCGGTCGTTCTCGGTGCGCCGGGCCTGCCCTTGCTGTGGCACGAGCTTCGCCGAACTCGACCCGCGGCTGTTCTCGTTCAATTCGAAGCATGGCTGGTGCGAAGGCTGCCTCGGCACCGGCGTGGCCTTCCGCCACTACAGGCAGGACGACGACGCGAGCCTCGAGACCGAGGACCGGCGCCTGGACAGCTTCCTCGACGAGCAGGCCGGCGGCGGCGAACTCGAGGCATGCCACGACTGCGCTGGCGAACGCCTGAACCCGATCGCGCGCAACGTCCGCTTCCGCGGGCGCTCGATCTCGGCGACCACCACCGGCTCGGTCGATGCGCTGGCGGGGATGTTCGATGCGCTGGTGCTCGATGCCCGCGAAGGCGAGATCGCACGCGATGTGCTCTCCGAGATCCGCTCGCGCCTCGCCTTCCTGCGCGATGTCGGCCTCGGCTACCTGGGCCTCGACCGCGCCTCGCCGACGCTGTCCGGCGGCGAGGCACAGCGCATCCGGCTGGCTGCCCAGCTCGGCTCCAACCTGCAAGGGGTGTGCTACGTGCTGGACGAGCCGACCATCGGCCTGCATCCGCGCGACAACCGGGTGCTGCTCGACATGCTGCAGCGGCTCGCCGGAAAGGGCAACACGCTGCTGGTGGTCGAGCACGACGAAGAGACCATCCGCCGGGCCGACCATGTGATCGACCTCGGTCCGGGCGCAGGGGTTCGTGGCGGCCAGGTGGTCGCCCAGGGCACGGCCGATGAACTGTGCGCCTCCCCGACCTCCATCACCGGGCGATTCCTGAATGAGCCATTGCGCCACCCGGTCTCGCCGAGGCGGCCGGTGGACGCCGATACGCCTTCGGTACGGGTGCTCGGCGCGCACCGGCACAGCCTGCAGCAGGTCGACGCCCGGTTCCCGCTCGGCCGGCTGACGGTGGTCACGGGTGTCTCGGGCAGCGGCAAGTCGACCCTGGCACGCGAGGTGCTGCTGGCCAACCTGTCCGCTGCGGTGTCGGCACGGCGCGAGCACCGCCAGCCGTCGTGGGAGGGCGTGCGCGAGATCGCCGGCGCCGAGCAGGTAGGGCGGGTACTCGAGGTGGACCAGACACCGATCGGCAAGACGCCGCGCTCCTGCCCGGCCACTTACATCGGCTTCTGGGACGCGATCCGCCGCCTGTTCGCGGAGACGAACGAGGCTCGCATGCGCGGCTATGCCCCGGCGCGCTTCTCGTTCAACACTGGCGACGGCCGCTGCCCCGCCTGCGAAGGTGCCGGCGTGCAGCGCGTCGAGATGAGCTTCCTGCCCGACGTGAAAGTGCCCTGCGAGAGCTGCCACGGCCTGCGCTTCAACCCGGCCACGCTGTCGGTGACGTTCAAGGAGCGTTCGATCGGCGACGTGCTGCGGATGAACGTGGAACAGGCAGTCGAGTACTTCGAGGCCCATCCGTCGATCCGCGCGCCGCTCGAACTGCTCGAGAGCGTCGGCCTCGGCTACCTCACGCTCGGCCAGGCGAGCCCGACGCTGTCGGGCGGCGAGGCGCAGCGGATCAAGCTGGTGACCGAACTGGCGAAGGCCCGCGTCGGAGACGTGCGCGACGCTGCACGGCGGCCGGGCCGGGGCGGCGCGGAGGCCCATACGCTGTATGTGCTCGACGAGCCGACCGTCGGCCTGCACATGGCCGACGTCGAAAAGCTGATCCGCGTGCTGCATCGGCTGGTCGACGCCGGCAACACGGTCGTGGTGATCGAGCACAACCTGGACGTCTGGGCCGAGGCCGACTGGATCATCGACCTCGGCCCGGAAGGGGGCGACGGCGGCGGGCGAATCGTTGCCGAGGCACCGCCGGAGGTCGTGGCGCTCGATGCGGGCTCGCACACCGGGCGTATCCTAGGCGAGTTCCTGGGCGAGCGCTCGATCTGAGGTGGCTCTGAGGCAGCACCAGGACGGTAAGGGCGTCGGCCCGCCGGATAAGGTATCCTTCGGGTAGACGATGTGCGCCATGTTCCGGTTGCGCACGCTCCGTCTGCCCTCCCCCGGGCCATGCCGCGGATGCCAGTCCTGATCCGGCGCGCATCGCCTGCCGTCACCGAGCCCCGCTCGCTGCCGCGCAGCGATCCCGGCGGAAGGTTCCCTGTCGAAACGCTGTCGTCCTGAACCGGTACGAAGGAAGAACCTTCGCGGGCCGATGCATTCAGGAGATTCACATCAGTACATCGTTCAATGACCTCGGGTTGGTCCCCGAACTGCTGCGCGCCATTGCCGACCAGGGCTATACCGAAGCGACGCCGATCCAGATGCAGGCCATCCCGGTGGTCCTCGCCGGCCGCGACCTGCTCGGCGCAGCACAGACCGGTACCGGCAAGACCGCCGGCTTCACGCTGCCGCTGCTGCAGCTGCTTTCCTCGCGCGCGCGCAACGGCACTGCGCCCCGCTGCCTGATCCTCACGCCGACGCGGGAACTCGCCGCGCAGGTGGAAGAAAGCGTCACCACCTACGGCAAGTACCTGAAGCTGCGCTCCACCGTGATCTTCGGCGGCGTCGGCATCAACCCGCAGGTGGCCGAGCTGCGCCGCGGCGTCGACATCGTCGTGGCCACGCCCGGCCGGCTGCTCGACCATGTGCAGCAGAAGACGGTCGACCTCAAGTCGATCGAGATCCTGGTGCTCGACGAAGCCGACCGCATGCTCGACATGGGGTTCATCCGCGACATCAAGCGCATCCTGGCGGTGCTGCCCAGGCAGCGCCAGAACCTGCTGTTCTCCGCGACCTTCTCCGACGAGATCCGCACGCTGTCGCGCGAGTACCTGCACGACCCGGCCACGGTGGAAGTCGCCCGCCGCAACACGCCGGCGGAACTGGTCACCCAGGTCGTGCATCCGGTCGACAAGGAGCGCAAGCGCGCGTTGCTCTCGCACCTGATCAAGGAAAAGAACTGGTTCCAGGTGCTGGTGTTCACCAAGACGAAGCATGGCGCGAACCGGCTGGCGGAACTGCTCGAACGCGACGGCATCGAGTCCGCGGCCATCCACGGCAACAAGAGCCAGGGCGCGCGCACGCGTGCGCTGGCGCAGTTCAAGGACAACTCGCTGCGCGTGCTTGTCGCCACCGACATCGCGGCGCGCGGCCTCGATATCGAGATGCTGCCGCACGTGGTCAACTTCGACCTGCCGAACGTGTCGGAAGACTATGTCCACCGGATCGGCCGCACCGGCCGTGCCGGTGCCAGCGGCGAAGCGATCTCGTTGGTCAGCGCGGAAGACCGCCCGCTGCTGCACGACATCGAGAAGCTGATGGGACGCCGGATCGAGCAGCGGGCGGTCGCCGGCTTCGAACCCGGCAAGCCGAAGCCGGCTGGCGAGGCGGACGATCGTGCGCCGAAGACCGATGGACGGCGCAGTGAGTTTCCGCCGTCGCGCGGACGGCAGGGCCAGCGCCCCGGGGGCGCCGGTGCAGCCCCGGCCGGCAGGCATGGCAACGCTGGCGGCGGACGTGGCCGGCCCGCCGGCCAGGGCGCGGGTGGTGCCGGTCGAGGCCACGGCAATGCTGCTGCCGCGCGCCCGGCAGCGCACGCTCAGCCGCGGATGGCTACCCCCGCTTCGGCGCAGCCAGCCCGAAGCGGCCCGGCCGGGTACGGCACGGCGGCACCGGCTCCCGCGCCCTCGGGCGGGCTGTATTCCGACCGGGGCAAGCCGCGTTCGCGCGGCAGGGCTCGCTGAAAACGCGCCGCACGGCTCGCCGCCGTTGCAGCGGCCGGGCAGCCTGACGCCCTGTTCTGCAGCCGGGCCCGGTCGGTGAGCCGGTGCCGACACGCGAGCCGCTCGCGCGTATCATTTCTATCCAGCCAGCAGTGCCCCAGCCCGACGCCGAGAGCCCGCGCATGAAACCTGACGATTCCGACCTTTCTCTCCCCCCGCAACAGGTCAGTATCGATGTGCTGCTCGAGAAGTACGCGAAGGGCGGCGAGCAGTCGATCGAAGAGGTCCGTCGGCGCGTCGCCCGCGCGCTGGCCGAGATCGAAAGCGATCCGGCTCACTGGGAGCCGGTATTCATGGAAGCGCTCGAGAAGGGCTTCATCCCCGGCGGGCGCGTGAACTCGGCCGCCGGCACCGACCTGCAGGCGACGCTCATCAACTGCTTCGTGCAGCCGGTCGGCGACTCGGTGTCCGAGACGGTCGACGGCAAGCCGGGCATCTACGTCGCGCTGATGCAGGCGGCCGAGACGATGCGCCGCGGTGGCGGCGTGGGCTACGACTTTTCCTCGATCCGCCCCAAGGGGGCGCATGTGAAAGGCACCGACTCGCATGCAAGCGGCCCGGTGTCCTACATGCGGGTGTTCGATCGCTCGTGCGAGACGGTGGAATCCGCCGGTTCGCGGCGCGGCGCACAGATGGGCATCCTGCGTTGCGACCATCCGGACATCGAAGACTTCATCCACGCCAAAGACCACGGCGACCTGCGCAACTTCAACGTCAGCGTCGCCGTGACCGACGCGTTCATGTGCGCGGTCGAAGCCGACGGCGAATGGTCGCTGGTGCACAAGGCGCCGCCACGCCGGCGTGGCGACGATACGCCGGTGCAGGACCCGCACGGCGCATACATCTACCGCACGGTCCGCGCACGCGACCTGTGGCAGCAGATCATGCAGTCGACCTACGACCATGCCGAGCCGGGCGTGGTGTTCATCGACCGGATGAACAGCGACAACAACCTCGCCTACTGCGAGGGGATCGAGGCGACCAATCCGTGCGTGACCGGCGACACCTGGACGATGACCGTCGACGGTCCGCGCCAGGTGCGCGACTGCATCGGCGAGTCCCAGACGCTGGTCGTAGACGGGCGGCCGTGGGCGACCGGCCCGCAAGGCTTCTTCGAGACCGGGACGAAGCCGGTGCTGTCGGTGACGACCGCCGAAGGCTTCAAGCTGCGGCTGACCGAGGACCACCAGGTGCTGCGGGTCAAGCGCATGACGCGCGACGTGCGCGAAACGGAATGGATCCCTGCATCGGCGCTCGCCGCGGACGACCGCATCGTCGTGCATGACCATCGCGCGCTGTCCGGCTGGCCCGGACGCGGTTCGGCCAGCGACGGCTTCCTCCTCGGGTTCCTGCTGGGCGACGGCACGCTCAAGGCCGACGCAGCAGTGCTGGAAGTGTGGGATGCCGCAGCCGCCCGGGTCGTCGGCGGCGCGCCGGCAGCCGGACTGTCGGCGCGGTCGCTGATGAATGCGGTGGTCGATGCGGCCAGCGGACTGCGCAAGCGTTCCGACCACCAGGGCTGGATGCCGGTCCCCGACCACAACAGCTGGCGGTTCAAGTCGAGTGCGCTGCGCGACCTTGCGAGTTCCTTCGGCATGCTGCCCGGCGCGAAGGCCATCACGCCAGAGATCGAGCGCGCGTCTTCCGTGTTCTGCCGGGGATTCCTGCGCGGGCTGTTCGACGCCGACGGGTCGGTGCAGGGCAGCCAGGCAAAAGACATCAGCATCCGGCTGGCGCAGTCGGACGAAGCGACGCTGCAGGCGGCACAGCGGATGCTGGCGCGGCTGGGCATCCTCGGCACGCTGTATCGCGAGCGGCGGCCGGCCGGGCTGCGCCTGCTGCCCGACGGCCACGACGGCACGCCGGAGTATGCGACGCGTGCCCAGCACGAACTGGTCATCGCCAACGACAATGTCATCCGCTTCGCCGACCTGGTCGGCTTCGCGGACAGCGACAAGCAGGCCGCACTCGCAACCGCGCTTGCCGCGTACCGGCGCCGGGCGAACCGCGAGCGCTTCGTCGCCACGATCCGGTCGATCGTGCCCGACGGCATCGAACCGGTATACGACGTGAACGTCCCGGGCGTGCATGCATTCGACGCCAACGGCCTGTACGTGCACAACTGCGGTGAACAACCCCTGCCCTCCTACGGCTGCTGCTGTCTGGGCAGCGTCAACCTCACCTTGTTCGTGCGCGAGGCCTTCACGCCGCAGGCCCGCTTCGACTTCGAGGCGTTCGGCCGCGTGGTACGCCCGGCGATCCGCATGCTCGACAACGTGCTCGACGCCACCGTCTGGCCGCTGCCGCAGCAGTACGCCGAATCGCGCGCGAAGCGCCGCGTCGGGCTCGGCTTCACCGGCCTGGGCGACACGCTGATCATGCTGGGGCTGCGCTTCGACACCGAAGGGGCGCGCGGCATGGCCTCGCAGATCGCGCAGGCGATGCGCGACGAATCGTATGCAGCCTCGGTCGACATCGCGAAGGACAAGGGCGCCTTCCCGGCCCTGGATGCCGAGCGCTACCTGGCCGAGCCGTCGTTCGCCTCGCGGCTGCCTGAGGACGTGCGGCAGGGCATCCGCAAGCACGGCCTGCGCAACAGCCACCTGCTGTCGATCGCGCCGACCGGCACCATCTCGCTGGCGTTCGCCGACAACGCGTCCAACGGCATCGAGCCGCCGTTCTCCTGGACCTACCAGCGCAAGAAGCGCATGCCCGACGACACGCACAAGGTCTACGACGTCGAAGACCACGCGTGGCGGCTGTACCGGCACCTCGGCGGCAACGTCGATGCGCTGCCGGAATCGTTCGTCACCGCGCTCGAGATCTCCGCGCTCGACCACATGAAGATGGTCGCCGCCGTCGCGCCATTCGTCGACTCGGCGATCAGCAAGACCGTCAACGTGCCGGCGGACTACCCCTATGAAGACTTCCAGAACCTGTACATGGAAGCCTGGAAGGCCGGCCTGAAGGGCATCACCACCTACCGCCCGAACGCCGTGCTCGGCAGCGTGCTGTCGGTGACACCGTCGACGTCGGCGGGTACCGGTGCAGGCACGACGCCCAACGACGCACCGAACGACCTGGACACCAGCGACGCCGACCGCCGCATCCGCCTCGATGCCGCGCCGCAGCCGGCCCTGGCCAGCCTGCGCTGGCCGGGCCGCCCGAAGCTCACCGCCGGCAACCCGTCGTGGACGTTCATGGTCGAGGCGCCGACCGGCAGCTTCGCGATCTTCGTCGGCCACGTCGAAGGCGAGCAGTGCCATCCGTTCGAGGTCTGGGTGAACGGTGCCGAACAGCCGCGTGGCCTGGGCGCCGTCGCCAAGACGCTGTCGATGGACATGCGCGCACAGGACACCGGCTGGCTGCGCGCAAAGCTCGACATGCTGTCCAAGACCCCGGGCGACGATGCGTTCGACTGTGCGCTGCCGCCCGACGGCAAGCCGCTGCGCATGCCCAGCATGGTCAGCGCGTTCGCGCGCATCGTGCGCTGGCGGGTGGAGCAGCTCGGCGCGCTCGACGAGCATTCGAGCGGCACCCCGGTGCTCGACACCCTGTTCACGAAGAAGGAGCCCAAGACCGGCACCGACGGCACGATGAGCTGGAGCGTCGATGTCTACAACGGCGCGAGTGGCGACGACTTCGTGCTGATGCTGAAGGAGCTGGTGCTGCCCAACGGCCAGCGGCGTCCGTACTCGATGTGGCTCGCAGGTTCGTATCCGCGCGCGCTCGACGGCCTGTGCAAGCTGCTGTCGCTCGACATGCGGGTGATCGACCCGGCGTGGATCGGCATGAAGCTGCGCAAGCTGCTGTCGTATGCCGAGCCGCTGGGCGACTTCATGGCGCGCGTCCCGGGCGAAGACCGCCAGGAGAACTACCCGAGTACGGTCGCCTACATCGCCCGCCTGATCATCCACCGCTACGCGATGCTCGGCGTACTCGACGAACGCGGCCTGCCCCTGTCGGACATGGGTGTGCTCGAGATGCCCGAGGACGACGGGGTGATGCCGGTGGCGAACGCGCCGGGGTACACCCAGGCGAGCGCCGTGGTCGCCGGCAAGCTGTGTACCGAATGCGGCAACATGGCGGTGATCCGCAAGGATGGCTGCGAGTTCTGCACGGCGTGTGGCGCGATCGGCGCCTGCGGCTGAGTGCCGCAGGGCGAGCCTCCGATGGGCGCGCGGGCACATGCGATCGGCGAGGCTGGCGCCCGGTCAGACGCCGGGCCGGTGCCAGCCTTCCTGTTCGACCTCTCGCTGGCCGAGGCGCACGCCTGGGGCATGCTCGAACGCGGCGCAGCCGATCGACGTTCGCCCTGCCATGCGCCGTCGGTGGCCACCCTGTCGGACGAAGGGCCGCAGGTGCGCACGGTCACGCTGCGCCATGCAGACCGTGCGGCGGCCACCCTTCGCTTCAATGCGGACGCGCGCGGCGGGCTGGTGACACAGCTGATGGCCGATCCGCGCGCCGCGGTACATGCGTACGATCCGGCCGGAAAGACGCAGTTGCGACTGCGCACCGTCGCCGCCCTGCATCGCGGCGATCCGCTCGCGTTGTCGACGTGGCAGGCGACCAACCCATCGGCGAAGCGCTGCTACCTGGTGCCGCCACCAGGATCGCCCGCCGGCGTGCCTGCCAGCGGCCTGCCGGCACCGCTGGAGCGCCGCCGCCCGACCGACACGGAGAGCGACGCCGGATTCGCGCACTTCTGTGTCGTCGAACTGAAGATCGAGGCGATCGAATGGCTGCATCTGCATGCGATCCACAAGCGTCGGGCGCGCTTCGAGCGACAGGGGGAACGCTGGCAAGGGACCTGGCTGACCCCGTGAAGGGCCGGACATGAACGATCCGCATCTGACCCCCGCGACAACGGCGCGATCCGATCCGGCGACGGTCGACGACCACACGGTGTCGATGCGGGAGTTCCTCCGACTGTTCACAGCGCTGATGTTGCCGATGTTCCTCGCAGCGGTCGACCAGACGCTGCTGGCAACGGCGACTCCGGCGATCGCCGCCGACCTGGGCGGCCTGCGCGACACCACCTGGATCGCGCTCGGCTACCTGCTGGCCGTGACGATCATGGTGCCGACCTACGGGAGGCTCGGCGACCGTTATGGCCGACGCGACCTGCTGCTGGTCGCACTCGGCGTGTTCGCCGTCGGATCGCTGGCGTGTGCCCTGTCGCAGTCGATGGCGCAACTGGTGCTGGCGCGGGTACTCCAGGGCCTCGGCGGCGGCGGCCTGATGGTGATGGCACAGGCATTGATCGGCGAACTCGTGCCGCCCCGGGAGCGGCCCCGGTTCCAGGCGTACTTCGCGAGCATCTTCACTCTGTCGAGCGTCGGCGGGCCGGTGCTCGGCGGACTGGTCGTGAGCCAGTTCAGCTGGCGCTGGCTGTTCGCGGCAAACCTGCCGCTGATCGCATTCGCAGCATGGCGCGTCTGCACGCTGCCACGCGGCATACGCCATCCGGAAAGCGGCGGCGTCGACGACCGGACCGGCATGGTGCTGTTCGCGGTAGCGGCGTCGAGCGGACTGCTCTGGCTGACCTTCGGCGGGCACCGCTTCGACTGGCTGTCGGGCGCCAGCGCCGCGCTGATCGGCGGATCGGCGCTGGTATGGCTGTGGCTCTACCGACGCGAACGCCGCCTGGCGCAGCCATTCCTTCCGATCGAGATCCTGCGCATCCGCGGCGTGCTCGACATGTCGATCACCATCGCCTGCTTCGCCGCCTGCCTGTTCGCGACGATCTTCTTCCTGCCGATCTACCTCCAGCTCGGCCATGGTTCGACCGCCAACGAGAGTGGCCTGCTGCTGCTGCCGCTGACGCTTGGCCTGGTGGCTGGCTCGACGATCACCGGGCGCATCGTCTACCGCACGCGGCGTCCGTCGGCCACCCCGCCGATCGGGCTGGGCATCGCCGCGGCGTCGCTGGCGCTGCTGGGCCTCACGCCACCGGATCCCTGGGTGATCAGCATGCTCGGACTGTGCTGCGGCCTGGGGCTGGGCGGCATCATGCCGTCCGCGCAGGTCATCATCCAGCAGCTGTCGGGCCGCACGAAGCTCGGTGCCGGTGCCGCGACACTCGGCCTCGCACGCGTGCTCGGCGCATCGCTGGGCACTGCCGGATTCGGCGCGATCTCGTTTGCACTGCTGCAGGGCACCGACATCGACGCGATGCTGCACGGCGCCGCCGGCGACCGGGCACGGCTCGTCGACGGCTTCCACATCGGCTTCCTGGCGATCGCCGGCCTGGCGCTCGCCGGCGCGCTGCACGCACGTCGCCTACCCGACGTGCGACTCTGACCCTGGGGTCTGACCCCGGGGTCAGACCCCGAAGTCAGCTGATGGACTTGAAGCGGATGCGTTTCGGCTTGGCACCTTCCTCGCCGAGGCGCTTGCGCTTGTCTTCCTCGTACTCGTGGTAGTTGCCGTTGAAGAACGTCCACTGCGATTCGCCCTCGCAGGCGAGGATGTGGGTGGCGATGCGGTCGAGGAACCAGCGGTCGTGCGAGATGCACAGCACGCAGCCAGCGAACTCGAGCAGGGCCTCTTCAAGGGCGCGCAGCGTCTCGACGTCGAGGTCGTTCGATGGTTCGTCGAGCAGCAGCACGTTGCCGCCCTTGAGCAGCGTCTGCGCGAGGTGCAACCGGCCGCGTTCGCCGCCGGAGAGCTGGCCGACCTTCTTCTGCTGGTCGGCACCCTTGAAGTTGAAGCGGCCGCAGTAGGCGCGCGAGGGCATCTCGAAGCGACCGACCGTCAGGATGTCGGAGCCCTGCGACACCGCCTCCCAGACCGTCTTGTCGTTCTCGAGCGCATCGCGCGACTGGTCGACGTAGGCGATGTTCACCGTGTGGCCGATCTTCACCTCGCCGCTGTCGGGCTGCTCGCGGCCGGTGATCATCCGGAACAGGGTCGACTTGCCGGCGCCATTCGGGCCGATGATGCCGACGATCGCGCCAGGCGGGATCTTGAACGACAGCTTGTCGATCAGCATGCGGTCGCCGTAGCCCTTGCTGACGTCGATGAATTCGATCACCTCGTTGCCCAGCCGCTCGGCCACCGGGATGAAGATCTCGGAGGTCTCGTTGCGCTGCTGGTACTCGTATGAATTGAGTTCCTCGAAGCGCTGCAGACGCGCCTTGGACTTGGCCTGCCGCCCCTTGGCGTTCTGCCGCACCCACTCGAGCTCCTTCTTGATCGCCTTCTGGCGCGCGGACTCGCTGGATTCTTCCTGCTTCAGCCGGTTGTCCTTCTGCTCCAGCCAGGAACTGTAGTTGCCCTTCCACGGGATGCCGCTGCCACGGTCGAGTTCGAGGATCCACTCGGCGGCGTTGTCGAGGAAGTAGCGGTCGTGGGTGACGCCGACCACGGTGCCGGGGAACTTGGCCAGGAACTGCTCCAGCCAGTCGACGCTCTCGGCATCCAGGTGGTTGGTCGGCTCGTCGAGCAGCAGCATGTCGGGGCGCGAGAGCAGCAGACGGCACAGCGCCACCCGGCGCTTCTCGCCACCGGACAGGTTGGCGATCTTCGCGTCCCACGGCGGCAGCCGCAACGCATCGGCGGCGATCTCGAGCTGGTGCTCGGCGCCACCCGACCCGCCACCGCCGGCGATCAGCGCCTCGAGCGAAGCCTGCTCTTCTGCCAGCTTGTCGAAGTCGGCGTCGGGTTCGGCATAGGCCGCATAGACCTCCTCGAGGCGCTTCTTCGCGCCCTCGAGGTCGCCCAGCCCGGATTCAACCGCCTGGCGCACCGTCTGCTCGGGATCGAGCTTCGGCTCCTGCTCGAGGAAGCCGATCTTGAGCCCGGCGGCCGGCGTCGCTTCGCCCTCGATCTCCTTGTCGAGGCCGGCCATGATCTTGAGCAGCGTCGACTTGCCCGACCCGTTCAGGCCGAGCACGCCGATCTTGGCGCCGGGGAAGAAGGACAGCGAGATGTTCTTGAGGATCTCGCGCTTGGGCGGGACGATCTTCCCCACCCCATGCATCGTGTAGACGTACTGAGCCATTGCATCGCAGCCGTGAATGTGGACGAACGCGATTGTCCCACGATACGCGGGGGGCTTTCAGCCGGTGTGCTTGCCCACCGCCCAGCCCTTGCCAGCCAAGTGTTTCTCGCCCACTTCCAGCGGCTCCTCCTCGAGCGGCGTGGCCATCGAGTCGTTCCACCGGTTCATGAAGCCGAACAGCGCGACCGTGGCGGCGATCTCGACGATCTGCCCCTCGGTCCAGTGCAGCTTCATGCGGTCCATCAGTTCGTCGGTCACGTCGTTCGGCTGGGAGGCCGCCGCGATCGCGAAGTCGAGCGCCACGCGTTCGGCCTCGCTGTAGAGCGGGCTGGAGCGAAACGCCCAGATCGCATCGAACTTCGCTTCATCGATCCCGAGCCGGAGCGCCGCCCCGGCAGTGTGGGCCATTCAATAGTTGCAGCCGTGCGCCTTGCTGGCCATGTAGGACACCAGCCGCTTGAACGACACCGGCACTTCGCCGTCCGCCGCCCAGATCGACGAGGCCAGCCCGGCCAGCGCCTTCAGGATTGCAGGCTTGCGCTGCAGGATCAGCGCGCTGTTGGGCACGAACCCCAGCGCCATCCGGTAGCGGTCGAAGGACTCCTCGAGGCCGGGGACGGATCCCATCGGCAAGGGTGCAATGCGTGACATGGATGTACTCCCCCGGTGTTCTCGTTTCGCCGCGCCGGACGGCGTGGCTAGGCCCTGCCGACCTTGTCCTGCACCCGCTGGTCGAAACGCTCGACATTGACCACCACGCGGTCGTGCAGGCCGTCGCCGACCAGTTCCTTCTCGTCGTGCGCCTCGACCCGGAAGGTGATCAGCCGGCCCTCCACCTTGATCACTTCGGCAGTCGCCACCACCTTCATGCCGACCGGGGTCGCGGCGATATGCCGGATTTCGAGTCGGGTGCCCAGGCTCTGGTGCCCCTCCGGCAGGAAGTGCTCGGCGGCCTGCAGCGCGGCGGCCTCCATCAGGTTGACCAGGACCGGGGTGGCGAGCACCTCGACCTTGCCACTGCCCACGTGCGGCGCGGTATGCTCATGGGCGACGGTGATCTCGTGCCGTCCCTGACTGCCGGCCGGTACCTTCAGTTCGAATGCCAAGTCTGGTGCTCCTGGTTCCAGGTGGTCATCGCTGCCTGCCACGCTGTCGCGTTCATCGAAACCGCATGTTATCCGAAGGCCGGGGGAGTCCAGCATGGAACTGCTGCTGAAGCCGCATGTGAAGGACCTCGGCGGGTTCAGCGTCCGCCGCCTGCTGCCCGCGCAGGCGATACGTACGATCGGGCCATTCATCTTCTTCGACCACATGGGCCCGGCGGCCTTCGCACCGGGCGACGGCATCGATGTGCGTCCACATCCGCACATCGGGCTTGCCACCGTCACCTACCTGTTCGACGGCGCGCTGATGCACCGCGACAGCCTCGGCTTCGTGCAACGGATCGAGCCTGGCGCAGTGAACTGGATGACTGCGGGCGACGGTATCGTCCATTCCGAACGCAGCGACCCCTCCGATCGCGCCGCGGGTCACCGCCTGCACGGCATCCAGACCTGGATTGCCCTGCCCCGGGCCGCCGAACGCACCGCACCGTCGTTCGTGCATGTGCCCGCCGACCGCCTGCCGTCGTTCGAAGAATCGAGCGTGCAGTTGCGCCTGATCGCCGGCGACGCACTCGGCCTGCGCTCACCGGTGCCGGTGCATTCGCCGATGTTCTACCTGGCCGCCGTGTTCCGCCCCGGCGGCCGGTTCGTGCTGCCGGCCGAATACGCCGAGCGCGGCATCTACCTGGTCGAAGGCAACCTCGACATCGACGGCGAGGCCCTGCCGCCACAGCATGTGGCAGTAACCGCAGCCGGCCAGCCGGTGCTGCTCGAATCGCAGCAAGGCTGTACCGCAATGCTGTTCGGCGGGGCCCCGCTCGATGGCGAACGCTTCATCTGGTGGAACTTCGTCGCCAGTTCGCGCGAGCTGATCGAATCCGCGAAGGACCGATGGACCCGGCAGCAGATGGGGCAGGTGCCGGGCGAAACCGAATTCATCCCGCTGCCGGCGCAATGAGCCAGCACGCACCCGCCTCGAACGTTCCCACAGGCGCTGCGCCCGAGGCAGGCGCGGCCTTGTCGCAGCGGCTCACCCCCAAGGCGATCGTGCGCCACCTCGACCTCGAGGTGATCGGCCAGGACGACGCGAAGAAGACCCTGGCGGTGGCGATCTACTCCCACCAGCGCAAGATCGAGGCGGCACGCACGCGCGGGACGCCGCTGGCGAAGAGCAACATCCTGCTGATCGGCCCGTCGGGCACCGGCAAGACGCTGATGTGCGAGACGCTGGCGCGCTTCCTCGGCCTGCCCTTCGTGACCGCAGACGCCACCGCCATGGTGCAGACCCGCTATGTGAACGACGAGATCGAGGCGATCCTGCAGCGGCTGCTCGACCATGCCGACGGCGACCTCGCCGCCGCCCAGCGCGGCATCGTGTTCATCGACGAGATCGACAAGCTCAAGGCACGCGATGGCCAGCCGGCGGCCGTGTCCGGCGAATCGGTGCAGCATGCGCTGCTGCGCGTCATGGAAGGCGCGCTGGTACGCCTGCGCGGCAGCGACGCCGACGGGCAGGCGCGCTACATCGACACCACCGGCATCCTGTTCATCTGCGGCGGTGCCTTCGTCGGCCTGAACGACATCATGGCGCGCAACCAGAGCTATGGCTTCATCTCCACCACGGGCACAGACGATCGGACCATCCTCGATCGCCTGAATGCGCGGGTGAAGCCGACCGACCTGATGCTGTTCGGACTGATCCCCGAGTTTACCGGCCGCCTGCCGGTGGTCGCCCGGCTGCAGGACCTCGATCGCGCGGCGCTGGTGCGCATCATGACCGAGCCGCGCAATTCCCTCTACCGCCAGTGCCAGGCCGTTTTCGAGGCCGAGCAGGTAGCCCTGACCATCGAACCGAGGGTGTTCGAGGAGATCGCCGACCTCGCGCTCGAATACCGCACCGGCGCGCGCAGCCTGCGCGGCATCTTCGAAGAACTGGTGACCCCGATCCTGTACGTGGTGCCCGACCAGCCCGAGATCCGCAAGGTCACGATCACGTCGCTGTTCGCCGGGCCTACGGTCACGCGCGGCACCTGACGCGCCGGTCGTCCCCTACCGCGCCGCCCCGAACAGACCCTGCGCCGCGTCCAGCCGGATCCTCGCCTCGGCCAGGCCGGACAGCAGGTCGACCCTGACCAGGCGCTGCTCATGGTGGGTACGCATGGCGTCGAGCCATTCGAGGATGCTGGCCCGGCCGAAGCGATAGGCATCCTCGGACATCACCTGGAGCATCGGCAGGCGTGACGCGGCGTCGGCCTCGAACCGCTGCAGGGCTTCGCTGCGTCGCTGCACCACAATGGCGTAGCGGTCGAGGCTCGCGGCGACCTGGGCCTCGGCCAGCGTGCGCCGGAGGGTGGCCGCACGCGCCTCGGACAGCGCCTCTTCAAGCGGGCCGCGCCGGGTATCGAACAGCGGCACCTCGACCGACAGGCCGAGGAAGTTCGCGGCACCGTAGGGATCGCGGGTCCACATGCGGCCGATGCCCAGCGACGGCACCGGGATGCGGTCGCGTCGGGCGACTTCGATCGCTGCGGCTGCGGCTGCTTCCTCGCGCAGGGCGGACTGCACCGATGGATGGCCAGCGGCGAGCGCCGGGCGCAGCGCCGGGGCTGCACCGGACGGGCTGCCGGGCAGCGAGGGGCCGCTGCCGGCAGTGCCGTGGACCGGCATCCCGTCAGCGATCGGTGCCAGGCGGCCGGAGGCC
The DNA here is from genome assembly GCA_020248265.1 of Rhodocyclaceae bacterium. Lineage (NCBI taxonomy): Bacteria > Pseudomonadati > Pseudomonadota > Betaproteobacteria > Rhodocyclales > Rhodocyclaceae > Rhodocyclaceae bacterium. The sequence continues at coordinate 448,758 of JADCHX010000011.1, read as the reverse complement.
TTCGGCGTCCAGCCCGGCACGCCGAGCAGCACCGCCAGCGCACCGGTGGCATCGGCGCGGTCGCCTTCCTGTTCGGCCAGCCGGGCCTGCAGCGCCGCACGCTCCATCTCGACGCGCGCCACGTCGTAGCGGCTGGCGAGGCCACTCGATTCGCGCGCCGCTACGATGTCGCGGATGCGGCCGATGCGCTCGATCGAATCGGTCAGCGCGTCGATGCGTTCCTGTACGGCGAGGATCGCCACGAACGCGACCGCCGCTTCCTCCGCCAGCTGGTTCTCGCCGACGCGCACCCGGGCGCGCGCTGCATCGATGAAGCGCTCCGCAGCCTCGATACGTGCGCGGCGCTGGCCGGCCAGCAGCAGCGGGAACTCGACCGAGGTGTCGGTCTGGTTGCGCCCGTCGAACATCGTGGCACTGCCGCCTGCCGGGCGGCTGCGGCCGATCGCGATCCTCGGATTGGGCAGCGCGCCGGCGGAGATGCGGCGGGCCTCGGCAGCGGACACCGCCTCGCGCTCGATCTGCAGGCGCGGACTGGCTTCACGCGCCAGCGCAAGAACGGCTGGCAGGTCGACCTGTGCCGGCAGGGCCGGCGCGACGGCCTGCGGGGCCTCGGCCGGGAAGGCAGGCTGCGGCGCGGCCAGCGCGGCCACGCACAGCGCAAGCAGGCAGAACATGCGCAGGGCCGGGCGCGGTACCGCCGCGGAAGGAACCCGCCCAGGCATCATGCGTCCTCCTGTTCCGGCGTCATCAGTTTCTTCGGCGTGAGCATCCGGTAGACCACCGGCAGCACGAACAGCGACACCAGCAGCGTCGTCGCCATGCCGCCCACCACCACCAGGGCGAACGGCCGCTGGGTCTCGGACCCGACGCTGGTCGCCACCGCCATCGGCATCAGGCCGAACATGGCCAGCATCGAGGCCATCAGCACCGGCCGCAGCCGCTCGACACAGCCCTCGACCAGCGCCGAGTCGAGCGCTTCCCCGGCCAGCCGGCGCGCCTCGGTCGCCCCGAGCAGCAGCAGGCCCATCAGCGACACCTGCCCGAGCAGCGTGATGAAGCCGATCGCCGCGCTGACCGACAGCGGCACGTCGGCGATCAGCAGAGCAAACGCACCACCGCTCTGCGCGAAGGGTACGGTCAGCAGGATCGCCAGCACCGTGCGCCCGCTGTTCATCGCGGCATAGAGCAGCGCCAGCACCAGCAGCACCGCCACCGGCACCACCAGCTTCAGCCGCGCAATGGCACGCTGCTGGTTCTCGAACTCGCCGCCCCACACGAAGCGGTGCCCCTCGGGAGGCTTGACCTGCTCGCGCACCGCGCGGATCGCCTCGGTCACGGTCGAACCGATATCCCGGTCCTCGATGTTGAACTTCAGCGCGAGGAAACGGGTGTTGCCCTCGCGGTTGATCTTCGCCAGGCCGGTAGTCGAGGTAATCGACGCCAGCTCGGACAGCGGGATGCGCGCACCGCCGGCACCGTCGAGGGTGATCGCGCCGATGCGCTCCGCGTCGTCGCGCGCGCCGATCGGAAGCACGACACGTACCGGCACCACCCGTTCGCCTTCCCAGAACCGGGTGACTATCTTGCCTGCGAGCGCGGTCTCGATCACCGTTTGCGCAGCAGCGACTTCGATGCCCGCCCGCGCCAGCGCCTGCCGGTCGAGCTTGATCTGCAGCTGCGGCGTGGTGGCGTCGCGGAACAGGTCGAGTTCGACCACGCCCTCGACCTTGCGCAGCACCGCGATCGCCTCGACCAGCGACGCGCGCATGGCAGCGAGGTCTTCGCCGAAGATCTTCAGCACCACCTTGCCGCGCACGCCGCTGACCGCTTCCTCGACGTTGTCCTTGATCGGCTGCGAGAAGTTGTAGCGCACGCCCGGGATCTCCGCGAGCGAGGCGCGCATCTCGCGGGTCAGCGCCGTCTTGTCGATGCCCTTGCGCCACTCGCCACGCGGCTTCAGCCGTACGTAGGTCTCCGACGCGTTGACGCCTTCGTTGTCGGTGCCGTCCTCGGGCCGTCCCTGCGCAGACAGCGTCTCGCGTACCTCGGGGAACTTCATGATCCGGCTGCGCACCTCGGCCAGGATCTCCTGCCCGCGCTGCAGCGACACGCTCGCCGGCATCTCGACGAACACGGTGAAGTCGCCCTCGTCCAGCTCGGGCAGGAACTCGGTGCCCACGCCCTTGCCCGCCAGCACGCCACCACCGAGCAGCACCAGCGCGAACACCAGGGCCACCCAGCGCCGCTTCAGCAGCCAGCGCAGCAGGCGGCGGTAGCCGTCGGCCAGCGCGACCTGCCAGCGGGGCTCCTGCTTGTCCGCGTCGGACGGACGGAACGCGAACGCGCAGAGCGCCGGCACCACCGTCAGCGCGAACACCAGCGCACCGAGCAGGGCGAACGCATAGGTCAGTGCCAGCGGCCGGAAGATGCGCCCCTCGACCGACTGCAGCGTGAACACCGGCAGCAGCGCGACGATGATGATCAGCATCGCATAGAGGGTGGGCTTGCCGACGTCGATCGCCGACTGGATGACCACCCGGATCACCTCGCGCCGGTCCTTCGGCCGCTGGTGGCGCAGCGCATGCTGCACGTTCTCGACCAGCACCACCGCGCCATCGACCAGGATACCGAAGTCGATCGCGCCCATCGAGATCAGGTTGGCCGGCAGCCCGAGCGCATGCAGCCCGAGGAAGGCCGACAGCAGGGCGAGCGGGATGACGACGGCGACGATCGCCGAGCCGTAGATGCTGCGCAGGAACAGCCAGACGATCGCCACCACCAGCACGAAGCCGTGCAGCAGGTTGGTGTGCACCGTGGCCAGCGTCAGGCCGATCAGCGTGCTGCGGTCGTAGGTCGGCTCGATCTTCATGCCCGAGGGCAGGATCTCCTCGTTGAGCTGGCGCACCTTCTGGTGGATGCCGTCGAGCACCAGCGACGGGTTCTCGCCACGGCGCATCAGCACGGTGCCGATCACCACGTCGGGCTTTTCGTTCCAGCCGACGCTGCCGCGGCGCGGGGTATGCGACTGCTTGACGTCGGCGATGTCGCCGACGGTGATCGGGCTGCCGCCCCGGCTGCGCAGCACGATGCTCTTGATGTCCTCGGCGGTCTCCAGGAAGCCGAGGCTGCGGATGGTCAGCTCCTGCTCGCCGCGGCGCAGGAAGCCGCCGCCCACATTGCTGCTCGAGCGCGACAGCGCGTCGTCGAGTTCGACCAGGGTGATGCCGGCGGCATGCAGGCGCGCCGGGTCCGGCTCGACATGCACCTCCTTCAGGTAGCCGCCGAAGGACACCAGGTCGGCGACCCCCTGCACCTGGCGGATCACCCGTGTCACGGTGAACTCGAGTTCGGAGCGCAGTTCGTACAGGTCGTGCCGGTCGCTGGTGATGCGGAACTGGTAGACCTGTCCGAGCGGGGTCGCCTCGGCGGCGAGCTTCGGCTGCACCTGCTCAGGCAGCTCCACCTGGGTCAGCCGCTGCGCGACCAGCAGCCGGGCGTTGAAGGGATCGGCACCGTCGCGGAAGGTCAGCGTCACCAGCGACAGGCCGAACAGGCTCTGCGAGCGGATCAGCGTCATGCCCGGCGTACCGTTGAGCACCCGCTCGACCGGCACCGTGATCAGACGCTCGATCTCGGGCGCGGCATAGCCGGGCATCTGGGTGATCACCGTCACCTGGGCGTTGGTGACGTCCGGGAAGGCCTCGATCGGCGTGTCGAGGTATGCACGCACGCCGAAGGCGGCCACCACCAGCGTGAAGAACACGGCGGCAATGCGCCGGTGGACGCAGGCCTCGATCAGGAACTTCAGCATCGTGGCCTCAGAGCAGCAGCTCGGCTTCGCCGTCGAGCAGCAGCGCGCCCTTGACGACGATCCGTTCGCCGACGCTCAGGCCCTCAAGGATCGCGATCCGGCCACCGGACGAGCGCCCGGTTCGCACCTCGCGCACTTCGAACTTTCCGTCCGCCCGCTGCAGGTACACCACCCGCCGGTGGCCGTCCTTGATGAGCACCGCGGATACCGGCACCGACAGGCCGTCGCGCGAGCCGGCGAACCGGACCTCGGCCAGCATGCCCGGCGTCAGGCTTGCCGGCGGCACCTTCAGCGCGATGTAGACCGGTAGCCGGCGGCTGGTGGCGTCCACCGCGGAACCGATACCGTCGACCACGCCCTCCAGCGTGGCATCGATCGCGGGCACGCGGACCCGGACCTGCTGGCCGGCGGCGATGCGCGCCACCTCCGGCTCGGGCACTTCCGCCACCACCCAGACCCGGCCCGGATCGGCCAGTTCGACCAACGGCTCGCCGCCCGGCTCGGCGATCGCCCCGGCCGAGGCGCGCACCGAGACAACCACGCCGGCCGCCGGTGCACGCAGGATCACTTCACTGCCCTGCCCGCCGCCGGCGAACGCGATCGCACGCCGGGTACGTTCAAGTTCGGCGCGTGCCTCCTTCGCCCGCGCCTCGGCCTCGACCCGCTCGACCTCCAGGCCGACGCCGCGCGCCATCATCTCGGTCTGGCGGCGTAGCTGGTCCTCGGCGGCACTGGCGCGAGCGGTGGCCTGCTCGAGCTGAGAGCGTGCGGCGGAGGCATCGGCGCTCTGCAGCACGACCAGTGGCGCACCGGCCCTGACCCGCTCGCCCGGCCGCACCGAGACCGAGGTGATCCGACCCGAGAACGGCGCACCGAGACTCGACAGCGCCTGCGGCCGGTAGGCCACCCGCCCGGGGACTGCGGCAGACGGGGCATCGCCGCCGCCGCCGACCTCCTCGATCTTGAGGAACCCGATCTGCTCGGGCGTCAGTATCGTCGCCTGCCGGTCGCGGGCTGGTGCCGGGATCTTGGCCACCGGCGCCTCCCGGCAGCCGGAGGCTGTAAGCAGCAGGCCTGCGACCAGTGCGGCACCGAGGCGCCGGGCGGGGCAGGATCTGAGCGGGAGCGCGATGTCGCCGGATGAGCCTGGGATGCAGCGGTGGATCGACAGCATGGATGCGGAATGACCGGCTCTGTTACACGTTCAAGACGTATACAGGTGCCTCCTTTCGCCAAGCTTGCAGGCTTCGGGGCCTCCTGCCCGGGCGGACCGGACCGCTCAGCCGCCGGGTATCCAGTCCAGCCCCGCGACCTGCCCCACCGTGACCGGCAGCACCGGTGCGCGAACACGGTAGCAGCCGACCTCGGCCGGCGGCCGGTGCTGCGTCGCCGCGATCAGTTCGGTTACCGTGAGCCCGCACAGTCGGCCCTGGCACGGACCCATCCCGCAACGGCTGAAAGCCTTCATCTGGTTCGGTCCGGCCACGCCGCCGAGCGCGAGCCCCCGCAGTTCGCCAGCCGTCACTTCCTCGCAGCGACAGACGATCGTGTCGTCGCCTGCCGGCACGCGCAGGGCGGGTGGAGGCTGGTACAGCCAGTCGAGGAACGGCCGCACGCTCCAGTGCGCCCTCAGCGCACGCCGAGCCAGCCGGGCGCGGCGGTCGCGCTCTGCGGTGTCGATGCGTCGCTGCTGCCACGCGACCGACAGACCGGACAGTTCGCCGGCACAAAGGGCCGCCTCGGCGCCGCCGATACCGGCGCTGTCGCCTGCCACCAGCACGCCGGGCAGCGTCGTGTTGCCCCAGATGTCGACCACCGGGCGGAAGCACCGCTGTGCGGCATCCCAGTACTGTTCCATGCCGAGCGACTGCCAGAGGCTCGCGTTCGGCACCACACCCTGGTGCAGCAGCACGGTCCGCGCGGCGATTCGATGTTCGCGTCCGCGGCTGCGAAAGGCCACGGCCTCGGCCCGTTCGCTGCCCTCTATCCGCAGATCGGTCGCCGACGCGAAAGCCGGCACGCCCGCGCGGCGCAGCGCTCCGAGCAGCGACAGTCCCCTGGACAGGTAGCCGGGCGCCAGCAGTGCCGGCAGCAGTCGTGCTGCCGCCCGCAGACGGTTTCCGGCCGGCACGGTGCCGACGACCGCAGCCGGCTTCACGCCGGCGCGCATCAACTGCACGGCGAGCAGCAGCACCAGCGGTCCGGAGCCCACCAGCACCGGCGGTGCCGCGGGTACCATCGCCGCCGACTTCATCAGCACCTGCGCGGCACCGCAGGTCAGGACGCCAGGCAGCGTCCAGCCGGGCAGCGGCATGGGGCGTTCGCAGGCGCCGGTCGCCACCAGCACATGGCGCGCGGCGATGTGGTGGGTGCCGCGCGCGTCGGTATAGAACAGATGGCGGTCTGCGCCGGTGCGCCGACGCTCGTCATGTACGGCCTCGTCGTCCGGACCGGTATCGATCGCGCCATCGGTCGGCAGCGCCAGCGGTGCCGGCGGTTTCGGCACCGGCAGCGCGAGTTCGACCTGCCAGACCCGTGCGCCGGGCCGGTAGTCGGCACCGCAGCCGCGGAACCGCTGGGCGAACGCGAAACCGTCCGCATACTCCGTGCCGAACAGGAAGAGATCCTGGGGCCGCCGCGTGGTGATCGCCTCGACATTGCGCCACACCTGCCCGCCCGGATCGGGCTGTTCGTCGAGCACGACGGTACGCAGCCGGTGCCGCCGAGCCTCGAGTGCCGCAGCCATCCCCGCCGGGCCGGCGCCGACGATCGCGAGGTCGAAATGCTGTTCGCTCATCGGGTCGCGCCGCCAGCCGCGGTGCGGTAGCCGACCTGGCAACGGACGATCATCCCGGCCTCCGCCACCACCATGCATGCCTGCTGGTTGGGCACGCCGTCGATCTCCACCAGGCATTCGAAGCACACGCCCATCATGCAGTAAGGCGCACGCGGGCTGCCCGACAGGCCGCTGAGGCGCGAGACAGCACCGCACTGGAGCAGCGCGCTGGCCACCGGGGCACCAAGCGGCACGGTACAGGGCTCGCCATCGACCGACAGCGTGACCCCGGGCCGCTGCGGATCGACGTCGTCGTCACGCAGGCTGCGGAACATGCGCCTCCTTGTCTGAGCTGCCTGGCGCAGGCGCAGCGAAGCGGACCGCCGAGCAGTGCGCATACTGCGGCGGCAGGCGGCCGCGTGCGATCGCAGCGGCGACGCCATACACATGCACTGCGGCCAGCGTGACACCACTGTGACAGGACACCGCCCAGGCTCCCGGATGGGTTGGCGATGCCTCGTAGACCGGCAGACCGTCGGGCGTCATCACCCGCAGCGCCGCCCAGCTGCGCACGATGCGCAGGTTGCCGATGAACGGAAAGGTGTCGACCGCGCGCCGCGCGATCGCGCCCGAATTGCCGACGGTCACCCGGTCGTCGAAGCCAGCCTCCTCCTGCGACGACCCCAGCAGCAGACCGCCCTCGTCGGTCTGCCGGATGTCGGCGGTCGGGAATGACAGCACCGGCTGCACCTTCTCGGTGACCAGGATCTGCCCGCGCACGGGCCGTACCGGGCAGCGGATGCCGACCATCCGTGCCAGCCGCTCGTTGCCGAGCCCGGCAGCCAGCACGACCTGCGGTACCCAGGCGCTGCCCCAGGACGTGCGTACCTAGAACCCGTCGCCACCGACCACCGGATCCACCGCCTCGACCGCAGCACCGAACCGATGCGTGGCGCCGAGCGCGATGGCCGACTGGTAGAGCGCCCGCAACAACCGCAGCGGATTCACATGCCCGTCGTAGGGCGTGTACGACGCCCCGACCACCTTCGGTCCCAGCGCGGGCCCGCCGCACAGACGGCGATCGAGGCTGCCGCGGTCGAGCATCTCGAATTCGAAGCCGAAGTCCCCCGCCTCGGTCTGAATCCGGCGCATCAGGCGCGCGCGAGCCTCGAAGGCAGCGACGTCGAAACAGAAAGAAAAGCCGCCCGGCTGCTGCAGTCCCGTATCGATGCCGCTGGCATCGCGCAGGCCGCGCGCGAGGTCGCCCCACTGCACGGCCGACTCACGAGTCAGCCGGTGGTATTCCGGCACGCCTGCACCCTTGTCCTGCACCCAGACCTGGCCGAAGTTGCCACGCGCCGCACGCAGCGCAACGTCGCCTTCGTCGTGCACGACGACCCGGCGGCCCTGGCGGGCAAGCCCGTAGGCAATCGACCATCCGACCAGGCCACCGCCGACGATGGCGAACTCGGGCCGGCCAGCCGCAGTCGCGCTACCGAAGCCCACCGTCAATCCACCGTCGCGCCCGTTTCTCGGACGATACGGCTCCAGAGCGAGACATCGGCCGCGATGATCGCGCCGAACTGTGCAGGCGTGGTCACCAGAGGCTCCGCGCCCTGCGCCGCGAACCGCTCGACGATGTCGCGCGATACCAGCAGACGATTGATGTCGGCATTGATGCGCGTGACTACCGACGGTGGCATGCCCGCCGGCCCGAGGACGCCGAACCACGGCGTGACGTCGAACCCGGGGAACCCGGACTCCGCGATGGTCGGCACATCCTTGAGCAGCGCGGCCCGACGCCCGCTGGTGACGGCGATCGCGCGCAGCGACCCGGCCTTCAGGTGGCCGATCACCGACGGCATGCTGGCGAACGTGAACTGCACCTGCCCGGACAGGGTGTCGGTGATCGCACCGGCCGCACCCTTGTAGGGGATGTGCGTGAACTGGACCTTGCCCGCGCTCGCGAGCATCGGGCCCAGCAGGTGATTGACCGTACCGTTGCCAGCCGAGCCGAAGCGCACATCGCCGGGCTTCGCGCGTGCGAGTGCGACCAGTTCGCCGATACTCTTCACGGGCAGGGGACCGTGCACGGCGACGACAAACGGTACGCTGGCCAGCGTGGCCAACGGAGTGAAGCTCTTCTGCGGATCCCAGGTCAGCCCCTTGTACAGGCTCGGGTTGATCGCATGGGTGCCGACGAAACCGAGCAACCAGGTGTAGCCGTCCGGCGTGGCCTTGGCGACAAGATCGTTGCCGATGTTGCCGCCGGCACCCGGACGGTTGTCGACGAGTACCTGCTGGCCCCAGCCATCGGCCAGTTGCTGGCCGATGATGCGCGCCAGCGCGTCGGAGGCACCGCCTGGCGTCTGCGGCACCACCAGCCGGATCGCACGTGTCGGCCACGCCTGTGGCTGCGCCGCGGCAGGTGCGGCCGCCGGCACCTGCGCCAGCAACGGCAGGGGCGCGCTGCCGATGGCAGCCGCCAGGCAGGCAGCAGCTACGGTCCGGCGATATTGCGTTCGATCTCGGGGCATTGAATCCTCCTGGGTCCGACTGGGTCCGCCTGGGCCGGGCTGTACGGCATAGCCCGCGACATTCAGCGCGGACGGTCGCCGGCGAGGGTGATCCGGTGCATCACGCGCCGGAACCCGTGGTAATCGTTGACCGGATTGTGCTGCACGCACCGATTGTCCCAGATCGCGATCGAACCGGGCTGCCAGGCGAACCGGCAGGTGAATTCCGGGCTGACCTGGTGCGCAAACAGGTAGTCGAGCAGCGGCGCGCTCTCCGCCTCCGTCCAGCCCGCGAAACGCGCGGTGTGCGCGACATTCACATACAGCGCGCGGCGCCCGGTCTCCGGATGGGTGCGCACCACGGGATGCTCGGCGACATACTCGCGCCGCGCGTCTTCGCGGCCGCCATCGCGGATGCGATCCTCGCGCGTGCGGCTCACGTCCGCCTTCGACGAGCTCGACACGCCGGCCAGCGTCGCCAGCGTGGCCTGCAGCGCCGGCGAGAGCGCATCGAGGGCACGGTACTGGCAGGCGAACAGGGTGTCGCCGCCGAACGGCGGCACTTCGCGCGCGATCAGCATCGAGGCCATTGGTGGCTGCTCGAGGTAGGTAGTGTCGGAATGCCAGATACCGCCGAAGTTGCTGCGCTCGTGCTCCAGCTTGACCACCGGGGTGATCATCGGGAAGCCGTCGATCCCCTTGATGAACGGATAGTCGACCGGCTGGCCGAACCAGCCGGCCAGCCGGAGGTACTGCGCAGGCGACAGCGGCTGGTCACGGAAGAACAGCACGCCATGCGCCAGCCAGGTCCGGCGCAGCGCGGCAATGACCTCGGGCGGCTGGTCGCTGCACAGGTCGATGCCGTGCACCTCGGCGCCCAGGGCGCCGGCCACGCGGCGCACCTCGAGACCGCCACCCTCGCACATCGCCAAGGCCTCGCTGCCGCAGCCAGGTTCAGCCGACCGGGTTGGTCAGCGTGCCGATCGGCTCGATCGTCACCGCGACCACGTCGCCCGCCTGGAGGTACTTCGGCGGATTGAAGCCGATGCCGACCCCGGCGCAGGTGCCGGTGGCGATCAGGTCACCGGGCTCGAGCGTCATCAGGCCCGAGATCTCCTCGATCAGCGTCGGGATGTCGAAGATCAGGTCAGACACCGGCGCATCCTGGCGCAGTTCACCGTTGACCCGGGTCTGCAACTGCAGCTTCGTCACGTCCGGCACCTCGTCGGCGGTGACGATGCACGGGCCCATCGGGCAGAAGCCGTCGAGGCTCTTGCCCAGGAACCACTGTTTGTGCCGGTGCTGCAGGGTACGCGCGGTGGCGTCGTTGATGATCGTGTAGCCGTACACATGCCTGAACGCATCGGCCTTTTTCACGTTGCGCGCGACAGAGCCGATGACGACGGTCAGCTCGCCCTCGTAGTCGACCGAATTCGTCGGGTCGTTGGCGCTGGGAATCGCATCGCCCGGCCCTGTCACCGAGTTCGGCCACTTGGTGAAGATGATCGGCACGTCCGGTATCGCATCCTTGCCGGCACTGGCGTCGAAGCCCGACTGGTGGAATTCCTTTGCATGCTCGTGGTAGTTCTTGCCCACGCACAGGATGTTCTTTGCCGGGCGCGGAATCGGCGCGAGCAGGCGCACACGGTCGAGCGCGATACGGCCGCTGCCCGAGGCGACAGCGTTGCGCGCAGCATCGAGGGCTGGTGCACCGGCTGCGATGAACGCACCCATCTCGCGCGGCAGCGACGGCGCCGCCACGGACAGGTCGGTGATCGACTCGCGTGCATCGTCGAGCACACCGATACGGATGCCGGCGGCGTCGGAAAAAGTCACCAGTTTCATGAAGCTCTCCTTGTCGATATTCGTCCGCAGGCCGGTCAGGCTGGCGCGCGTTCGTTCGCCGCGCGCGCCCACAGGTAGACCGGGATGCCGGCCAGCAGCACGCCGACCGCGATCAGGCCGTTGAACTTCGCGTAGTTGATGCCCGACCAAAGCATGTACGCGCAGAACACGCAGAACAGGACAGGCACCACCGGGTAGAAGTGCACCGCGTACGAGTTCACCGGCTTGCCTTCGCGGGCGCGGAAGATGAACAGTGCGATGCCGTTGAGCAGCATGAAGGTCCAGAACACCGGTGCGGTGTACTCGACCAGCACCTTGAAGCCATCCTTCTGGATGGCGCCGAACACCACCAGCGCCAGCGCAAGCACTGTCTGCACCAGAAGTGCATTGGCCGGCGTATTGCGGCCTTCGTTCCAGCGGCCCATGAACGAGAAGATGCGGAAGTCACGCCCGAGCGCGTAGTTCGTGCGCGCACCGGTGAAGATCGTCGCGTTGAGCGTGGTGCCGATCTCGGTCAGGATGACGATCGTGATGATCACCGCGCCGGTGGCGCCGGCGACAGCCTTCATCATGTCGGTGCCGACCGCGCGGCTGGCGCGGATGCCGTCGATGCCCAGCACGTTGAGGTAAGCCAGGTTGAGCAGCAGGTAGATCACCGTCACCACCGCCAGCCCCATCAGGAACACGCGCACCATGTTGCGCTTCGGGTCCTTCAGTTCCCCGGACAGGTACACCGTCTCGTTCCAGCCACCGTAGGTGAGCATCACGAAGACGAAGGCAAAGCCGACCGCGGCATTGGCCGGGTCGAATGGTTTGGACAGGGCCGGGATCGGACCCGTCGGCGTCACCGTCAAACCGAGCACGATGATCACCGCAAACGCGCAGACCAGCGTGACGGTCAGCACGTTCTGCAGCCACGTACTCTGTTTCGTGCCGAGGTAGTTGATGAACGAGAGCGCGACGATCAGGATCGCCGCCCACAGCGGCTCGCTCAGTGCCCCGAAGTTGGCCCAGCCGAAGCCGTCGAACGCCGACAGGCGTGTCATGTATTGCGCGAACAGATAGCCGATCGCCGCGATGATGCCGGCCTGGATCACTGTCAGCCGCCCCCACGCGAACAGGAAGCCCAGCCCCTTGCCGTAGGCGCGGGAGAGGAAGTTGTACTCCCCGCCGGAATCCGGATAGCGACCGGCCAGTTCGGCATAGCAGAGCACGCCGAGCAGCGACACCAGCCCGCCGACCACCCAGAGCGCGATGTACCAGCCGGCATCGGGTGAGTTGAGCGCGACCAGCCAGGGCGTGCCGAAGATGCCGACGCCGATCACCATGCCGACCATCAGAGCGGTGGCATCGAAAACCGACAGGGACTGCCGGGGTGCTGCCGAGCCTTGCGACATGCCGTTCCTTCCTTCTGTGGGTCGTGGGGCGGTGGTGGCCGCGGTCCCTGCCCGGGTGGGTTTGAGGGTTGACTGGTTCCAGGGTGGAGTGCAGGCGATGCGCGGCGATCAGCCGCGCATCGCAGTGAATGGCATCTGACGCCGGGATTTCCCGATGCCGACGGTGACCAGACCAGCGATGGTATCGCCTTCGACCCTTCCTTCGAAGCGGTGCGCGCGTTCGGCATCGTCGTGCTCGATCGGCGAAGCGTCGCCGCCGGGAACGTAGGTCAGGGTGAAGCCGATCCGCTCGCCGTCGAGGCGCCCCTCCCACAGCCGCGCCGTGCGGCTGCCGATGGTGGCCGAGCCTTCCAGCTTCTGGAAGCGCTGGCGCAGCGCCAGGTCGAACCGGCGGTCGCCCGCATCGACACGCCACTTACCCTCGACCCGGGCCGGGATGATCCACAGGTAGAGCGTCTTGCCGACGACCAGCCGGCGGTCGGGCTCCCAGTCGTCCATGTGGAAGTCGTGCGACACCACCCGGGTGCCCGGCTTGAGTTCGGCCAGCAGCTTCGGCCGCAACCGCAGGTTGACCGCGGTCAGCAGGTACATCGTGACCACCGTCGCCTTGCTGAAATCGGCGGCGAAGATGTTCTCCTCGCGAAACTCGACCAGTTTCTGCACACCTGCCGTGCGGGCGTTCACGCGCGCCTCGGCGATCCGCTGCGGATCGATGTCGAAGCCGATGCCACGGATGCCGAATGCACGCGCGGCCGTCACGACGATACGGCCGTCGCCCGACCCGAGGTCGATCAGGAAGTCATTGCCGTCGACGGCAGCCAGCCGCAGCATCTCGTCGACCACCAACTGGCGGGTGGGTACGTACGGCACGTCGAAGCGCTGCTGCGCGATGGCACGGGTCGGCAGCAGCGCAGGCAGCACTGCCGGCAGCAGCAAGGCGCGCGACACAGCGCCCGACACCGATGCCATCGCCGTCCCGGCGAGGCTGGCCGCCGCGCCACCGAGCAACCGCCGCCGCAAAACGGTCACGGCTTCTTCGGCAGGCGCACCGCAGACCAGGGCGCGCTCATCGGTGCGGCGTTGTCGCCATTGACCATGCGCACCGTGCCCTTGATCGCATTGCCCGCGACCCGCCCGCTGTACTCATGGCGGATGCGCAGGCCACCGGCGTCGCCGATCACGGTGAACGAGATCTCCTCGCCGCGCAGGCGCGCATCCATCAGCCAGTAGGGGTCGTTGTCGATCTTCACCGGGCCGCTGATCATCTGGAACTGCTGCCGCAGTTCCATCGTGAACTCGGGCGTGCCCTTCCCGACCGGCTGCCGCCATGCCCATTCGCCGTCGACCTTCGCCGGCACGATCCACAGGTAGATGCGCGTCCAGCCGCGATCAGCGCGTGCGTCCGGCATCCACTCGGCCATGTCGAAGTCGTGCGACACGACGCGCGTCCCCGGCCGCAGTTCGGACAGGATGCGCGGCCGCAGCTTGAGATTGACCGTCGGCAGCAGGTACATCGTCAGCACCGTCGCCTTCGACAGGTCGGTCTCGAACAGGTCGCGCTGGTAGAACGCCACCCGGTCGGCCACGCCCTCCTTCTCGGCATTGCGCAGCGACAGCTTCCAGCGCTCGGTGTTCAGCTCTACGCCGAAGCCGGTCGCGCCGAACTGCTTCGCCGCGTTGATCACGATCCGGCCATCGCCGGAACCGAGGTCGATCAGATAGTCCTTGGGGCCGACGCCGGCCATGCGCAGCATGCGATCGACCGTCTCGTCGCTGGTCGGTACGAACGGCACGTCGAGCGGCCGGTCCATCGGCTGCGCCAGCGCCGGCAGGGCGACCGCGCCTGTACCGGCGAGCAGCGCCTGCAGGATGCGACGGCGCGCAGTAAGGCCTGGTCCTGTTGCGTGCATGTCCATGGTTCGGAAGGTCCTCGGGTGCAGAGTCATCGGGGGAGAAATGCGATCGTCGGGCGCTTCACGGGCGGCGCGCAGGCACGGCCAACGGTTCGGCACGCCTCGCGGTGATGGCGACGGTCGTGGCGAAGGCTGGCGCGGCCGCTGCGGCCGACGGGCCTGTCGGTCGACCGGCCGCCTCCACGGTCCACTGGCCCACGAGTTCGCCAGCCACCGAACGGCCGTCGAACGAATGCCGCACCGGACCGCCCGGGCCATCGATACGTGCGCCGAACGTGACCTTGTCGCCCGCAATCGCCGCCCGGTCGAGCGGGCCGCTGCGCGCCCCTACGCGCAGGGTGCCGGACAGAGACTGGTAATCCTGGCGCAGCTCGGCGCGGAAACGCTCGCTGCGTCCACGCTCGGCGACGCTGCCCTCCCAGGCGCCTTGTACGTAGGCCGGGACCACCCAGAGGTAGACCGTGCTGAACGGCGGCCCGAACGCACGGTCTGGCACGTCCACCTTGATCGTGGCATCGGGTTTCCAGTCGCCCAGCCGGAAGTCGTGCGACACGATGCGCGTGCCCGGCCGCAGGCGGGCGAGCCGCGGCTGCAGTTCCATCAGCAGCCTGGGCAGCAGGTAGAGCGTCACCACGGTCGCCTGGGACAGATCGGTCTCGAACAGGTCGCGCCGCTCGAAGGCCACCCGGGCAGACAGGCCGAGCTGCCGTGCCTCGTCGTTGCTCGACCGTACCAGGTCCGGTTCGATCTCGACGCCCAGTCCGCGCGCCCCGCGACTGCGCGCCGCTTCGATAACCACGCGACCATCTCCAGATCCGAGGTCGACCACGAAATCGGTATCGCCGACCCGCGCCAGTTCGAGCATCACCCTGACCACCGGCCACGGCGTGGGAACATAGGGCGCGCCGGCGACCGGCGCAGCCTCGACCGGCTGCGCCAGGGCACGACCGACCGGGACTGGAGAAGGTGCCAGCCAGAGCATGCCGGCGCAAGCAGTTGCCGCGGCGATCGCGGCGGGCGCCTTTCGGCGCGTGCCGGGGCAAGGTGCCATCCTTCCCACTCCGTCTGCCTGCATTCCCGCCATGTCCGCCGTCCGCTCGCCCGCGCAACGATGCATCCGGCATCCGATCGCTGCCGTGCAACAGTGCCGAGTGTATGACGAGCGCACGCCAGTGGCAAAAGCGCCCGCCACAACGGAAAAAGCCCGCCGAAGCGGGCTTCTCCTGTTGCCGGTCAGGCAGGATTACGTCGGTAGTCAGGCGCCCTGCTTCGCCTCGTTGCCGAGCACCGGGTAGCGCACGTTCTCCACCATCTCCTGCACCGAGCGGCCAGGCGGCGCGGTGAGCAGCGACACGACGATCAGCGTCAGCATGCCGGCTGGCATGCCGAAGATGCCCGCGGAGATCGGCGCGATGCCGAACCAGAGGTCGATCTTGTAGCCGGTCATCGCGGTGAAGAACGGATAGGTCGAGATCTGGTAGTACATGCAGACGGCCAGGCCAGTCAGCATGCCGGCGATGGCACCGGCCTTGTTCGCACGCTTCCAGAATACGCCCAGAACGAGCGCAGGGAAGAACGCAGACGCAGCCAGCGAGAACGCCGCACCGACCAGGAACAGGATGTCCCCGGGGTTGAGCGAAGTCACGTATGCCGCGACGATCGCCACCACCAGCAGCAACGCCTTGGCCATCACCAGTCGCTTCTGGGTCGTGGCGCTCGGGTTGACCATCTTGTAGTAGACGTCGTGCGAGAGCGCGTTGGCGATGGTCAGCAGCAGGCCGTCCGCAGTGGACAGCGCCGCCGCGAGGCCACCCGCCGCGACCAGGCCAGAGATCACGTACGGCAGGCCGACAATCTCAGGCGTGGCCAGCACGATCACGTCCTGCCCGAGGGTGATCTCGGCCAACTGAACGATGCCGTCCATGTTGACGTCGACCACCGACAGCAGCTTCGGATCGACCTTGCTCCAGGCCGCTACCCAGGCTGGCAGGTCGGAGAAACTGTCACCGACCAGCAGCGTGTAGATATCGAACTTGGCCAGCACCGCCAGCGCCGGCGCGGTGAAGTAGAGCAGGAAGATGAAGAACAGCGACCAGAACACCGAGCGCCGGGCCTCCTTCACCGACGGCGTGGTGTAGTAGCGCATCAGGATGTGCGGCAGCGCTGCAGTACCCACCATCAGGCAGAACACCAGCGCCAGGAAATTGATGCGCGCGGTGTCGCGTGCAGCTTCGGTGGCGCCCGGGAACGGTGTCGCGTGCGGACGCGGCGGTGCCGCACGTGCGGTGTTCGCGTTGCGTGCCGCGGTCCACGCGGTACGCGCGGCATCCGCGCTCGCCGGGTAGCCAGCGAGGGCCTTCTCGGCGGCCGCGACCGCCTCGGCGGGCGCATTGGATGCCTTCAGGTCGGACACCTTCTGCGCGAGGTCGGCGCGTCCCTTCTCCCAGGAGGCGGGCAAGCCCTTGATCTGCGCATCGAGCGCGGCGGCGCGCTCGCGGAAGATACCGCGCACCTCGAGTTCCTTCGGATCGGCGGTCAGAACCTTCTCGCGCTCGGTCACTTTCTCTAGCACCGTGCCGTAGACCGCCTGCGGCACCGGGATGCCGGTGTGCTTGTACGCCAGCATCATCACCGGAATCATGTAGGCGACGATCAGGATGATGTACTGCGCCACCTGGGTCCAGGTCACTGCCCGCATGCCGCCGAGGAACGAACACACCAGGATGCCCAGCAGGCCGACGAACACGCCGACGCCGAACTCGAGCCCGGTAAAGCGCGCGGTGATCAGCCCGACGCCATAGATCTGCGCGACGACGTAGACGAACGAGGCGAGGATCGCGGCGAACACCCCGATCGTGCGCACGATGTTGCCGCCGTAGCGTTCGCCGAGGAAGTCGGGGATGGTGAACTGGCCGAACTTGCGCAGGTAGGGTGCCAGGAACAGCGCGACCAGCACGTAGCCGCCAGTCCATCCCATGATGAACGCCAGCCCGTCGTAGCCCTGCAGGTAGAGGCCGCCAGCCATGCCGATGAACGACGCGGCCGACATCCAGTCTGAGCCGGTGGCCATCCCGTTGAACACCGCTGGCACGCGGCGTCCGGCGACGTAATACTCGGACAGGTCGGTGGTGCGGCTCATGATGCCGATGCCGGCATACAGGCCGATGGTCGCCAGCAGGAACAGGTAGCCCAGCGTCTTGTTCGGGACGCCCATGTATTCGAGTATCGCGACCCCGACCAGGAAGACGAAGAAGCCCCCGGTGTAGAATGTGTAGTACTTCGTCAGCTGCTGGGTGAAGGTCTTCTGCGAAAAGGGAACGGCACTCATTCATCGTCTCCTTCAGCTACGCCGTACTCTTTGTCGAGCCGGTTCATGTACCAGGCGTAGTAGCCGATGATCGCCACGTAGACGATCAGCGCCCCCTGCGCGCCCATGTAGAAGCCGAGCGGAAAGCCGAAGATGACGATCTCGTTCAGTTCGCGCGCGAAGAAGCTCGCAACGAAGGTGACGACGAACCAGATCGACAACAGGATCGCGGTGATCCTGAGGTTCCGGCTCCAGTATTCCTCATGACGCTGGGTGAGCTGCATGTATTCCCCCCTCCAGTTGGCGAACCGCAGCCGTCGCAGGCTGCTCGCACGTGCGATCGGTCGCGTCCTGCGGTCGATCGCGCATGTCACTGTCATGCACCGCACCCTTCAGGCGCGGCACCATTCCAATGTCCTCAGCTGCTGGCGCGCCACAGGCGCGCTGCCCGTCCCTGCTTCGTCCGTCTGGCGCGGCTTGGCAGGCTTTTTATCGATCAGATGACACAGGGTACCCAGTACCGGCAGCCATGCCAAGACCCACGTTGAATCTTTTCGCAGGAAACTGACCGATGCACGACAGGCCTTGCGTTCGCAGGCCGCGGCAATGCGGCCAGAGGCGACCTCTCCCGCTGACGACGGTCAGGGCGAAAGGGTCTCGCTTGCCACGCGCAGCACGAGGTAGACCTTCGCCACGTAGAGGAGGATCCAGGCCATCAGCACGAGCGCAAACGCCGCCAGCCCGATGTGCTGGTCGACGACGAAGCGCGGCGCGATGAAGCGGGTCGCCGCCCGCACCGGCGAAGTCATCACCGCCAGCACCCGGTAGAAGACGTTCGTTTCCCGGGACGGACCGGCCAGCAACGCCAGCAGGCCCTGCCCGAGCAGCGCGAGCCCGGCGATCTCGGCGACCGCCTTCAGCACGACGACCACGTCGTACCAGAGCGCCAGTGAACTCAATGGCCGCTCCTGCTGCCACGATAGCCCGCCATCACCGTCAGCTGCCGTCGACCTTGATGCCGACCTGCTTGACGATCTTCGTCCAGCGCGCGATCTCGCTGCGCACCAGCTGGTCGTGCTGCTCCGGCGTGGAACCGACCGGCTCGGCGCCCTGGCTGGACAGCCGCTCGCGCACGCCCGGGTCCTGCAGCGCCTTGACCAGCGCCGAGTTGACGACCTTGACCACGTTCGCCGGGATGTTGGCCGGGGCGATCATGCCGAACCCGGACGACACCTCGTAGCCGGGGAACCCCTGTTCGGCGATGGTCGGCACGTCGGGCAGCGCCGGGGAGCGCTTCACGCTGGTCACCCCGAGCGGCTTCAGCTTGCCTGCCTTCACATGCGACACGAACACCGGCATCGACGCAGCCATCAGGATCACGTAGCCACCGACCACGTCGGTGATCGCCTGGCCCGAGCCCTTGTACGGCACGTGCACGTAACTGCCGCCGTTCATCGAGGTCAGCAGTTCCATCGCAAGGTGCCCGACCGTACCCGAACCGGAGGACGCATAGTTCAGCTTGCCCGGATTCTTGCGCGCCAGCGCGGCCAGCTCGCGCACGTTCTTCACCGGCAGCGACGGATGCGCGACCACCAGCGTCGGCACGTCGGCGGCCACGCCCAGCATGGTGAAGTCCTTGATGCTGTCGTACGGCAGCTTGGGCAGGATCGCAGCATTGAACACATGCGCAGAGGACACGAAACCGACCACGTAGCCATCGGCCGGCGAACGCGCCAGCACCTCGGTGCCGATCGTGCTGCCAGCCCCGCCCCGGTTCTCGATCACGAAGGTCTGGCCGAGCAGTTCCTGCATCCGGTTGGCGACACCGCGCGCGATGATGTCGGTGTTGCCGCCGGGCGGGAACGGTACGATCATGCGGATCGGCTTGGCAGGATAGGCCTGCGCCTGCGCGGCGGCAGGCAAAGCAGACAGCACGGCGATCGCCACTGCGGACATCGACAGCAGGGCCGCGGGTGAAAGGCAGGCCGGGGCCCGGTACGTATCGTGGGTCATCAACTGCTCCTCTTGTGGATTCACGCAGCCGGCCGGACTGGCACGCCGGTGCAGTCGTGTCGTGAAGCACGCCAGGACTCTGTGATCCGGTTGCGCGGCCGCCGACATCAGCAAACCGTCAGTTTACTTCACTTCACGACGATCGCTCAGCCGAGATAGGCCTTCCGCTTCACGGTCCGGGAAAGGACTGCCTGCCCCGGAAGCACTGGCGGCGGCGTCTCGTGGCCAGCCCGTACGGTGCCGGCCGCTTCATCGCCACGCATCGGAGCGCGGATTTCATGGCGAACCTGGCGGCCACCGACCTCCGCGCTGAAGATCACGCTGAGGTCGTTGCCGATCATCTCGGCGAACACCAGCTTCGCGGGGCGACCGCCGAGGCTGACCGTCCCGGTCAGGATCTGGAACCGCTGTTCGAGGTCGAGCTCGACCGGCAGCGTCTGCCCGCCCGCGACCGGCATCCTGCCCTGCCAGCGGCCTGCGCCCTGCCCCGGCACGATCCACATGTACACATAGGCGAGCCCAGGCGTACCGACCTTCTTCTCCGGCACGTCGAGCGTGATCCGGTCGTCGGGGAGCCAGTCCTCGAAGTGATAATCGTGCGTGACCACACGCGCACCCGGCCGCAGTTCGGCGAGCAGCTTCGGCCGCGCCATCATGTTCACTTCCGGCAGCAGGTACATCGTGACCACGTCCGCTCCGGACAGGTCGGTCTTGAAGATGTCGCGCTGGAAGAACTCGACCCGATCGGACACGCCTGCCTGCTTCGCACCCGCATTGGCGTAACGCACCAGTTCTGCATCGAGGTCGACGCCGAAGCCGCGCACACCCATCCGCTGCGCTGCGGTGATGATGATCCGCCCATCCCCCGACCCGAGGTCGACGATGAAGTCCTTTGCGCCAAGACGTCCCATGCGCAGCATCTCGTCGACCACTTTCTGCGGTGTAGGCACATAAGGCGAAGAGTCCGACCGGATCACCACTGCATCGCGGGCGACTGCCTGCGCGTGTGCGGCCGGGGACAGCACGATGCCAGCGGCACCCGCAGCACATGCCTGCAGCACCGAGCGTCGGGTTACGGCCGGAACTGCCGCCCCGGACATCGTCAGCAGGGCCATTCGGAAAGCGGTGTCGGAGGATTTCATTTCACCAGTCCGGTGGGGCGGAAGTAGGCCGTGGCGGGCGTGCGCACCGCGCGCCACGGATAGGTGACGGCCTTGTAGTCGGGGTCGTCACGGTAGACGACCTTGACGCTGCCGTCGATGCGGTCCCCGCGCACCTTGCCGGAAAACTCCTGGCGGGTGAGCCCGACCTTGTCGAGGGTGATCTCCATGGCGAACGACAGGTCTTCACCGCGCAGCTTGACGTCGGTGCATACGCCGCGCCGATCGCCGACGCGGCAGATGCCCTCCGCCACCTGGAAACGCTGCTCGAGCAGGGCATCGTAGCGCTGCGCGCTGCCGGTGACCGGGAGCTCCCAGTTCCAGTATCCCTGGACACGAGCCGGGACGATCCAGACCAGTACCCGGCCACCTTCGGTGTCGGTGAAGTCGGGCTCCCAGCCGGGCATCTCGAAGCCGTTGGACACCAGCCGGGTACCCGGCCGCGCCTCGGCCAGCAGCTTCGGCCTGAGCAGCCGCATCAACTCCGGGAACAGCCACATGGTGATCACCGTCGCCTGCCCGATGTCGGCATCGAACACGTTGCGGTGGAAGAACTGCGCACGACCGTCGAGGCCCTGCTCGCGCGCATTCGCAGTCGCCTCGGCCACCAGCTCCGGGTTGATGTCCACGCCCCAGCCACGCACCTTCGGGTTCGCCTTCAATGCAGTGAGCACGATGCGGCCATCGCCCGAGCCGAGGTCGACCACCACGTCGTCGTCGCGCAGTTGCGCCATCCGGATCATGCGGTCGACGGTGAACTGCGGGCTGCCGACGAAAAGTGAGAAACGCTCCTGTGCGCGCGCGGCGCCGGGCAGCAGCGCGGCGCCGGCCAGCAGCGACAGGCAGGCCCGGCGTTGCCGCGATGGCAGCACAGCGTCGGCAGGACCGATGGCCGCTCCGGGCCGGTCTCCGGGGATACCGACTGGCGTCGGTTCGCGGCGCATGCTCACTTGAGGTCTATGCCGGTCGGACGGAACCAGCCGCTCTTCGCGACCCGCCGTGCCGTCCACGGCAGCTCGACCGGCTTGCCCTCGGGGATCGCCACCTTCACCGAACCCTTGATGGTGTCGCCGTTCACCTTGCCGGAGAACTCGTGCTTCGTGCGGCCCACGCCGGTGAGCGTCATGTCGAATACGAACGAAAGGTCTTCGCCGCGCAGCTTGACGTCGGTCAGGCTCTCGCGCCGGTTGCCGACGCGGGCGAAGCCCTCGGCATTCTGGAACGCCTGGTTCATGATCGCGTCGTAGGTCTGGGTGGCACCGTTGAGCGGCAGGTCCCATGTCCAGTAACCCGCCACGCGCGCCGGTACGATCCAGAGCATGATCGGGCTGGAACCTTCGCGGTCGATCACGTCCGGCTGCCACAGACCGAGGATGTTGTCGGTGCCGATCAGCTGGCCGTTGACGATGACGCGCGTGCCCGGCCTGGCCTCGGCGAGGATCTTCGGCTGCAGCAACCGGGTCAGGTTGGCGAACAGCCACATGTTGATCACGTTCACCTGGCTCAGGTCGACGTCGAACGCGTTGCGCTGGCTGAACTGGGCACGGTCGGACACGCCCTGCTTTGCCGCCTCTTCCGTGGCGGTCTTGACCAGCCATTCCTGCAGATCGACGCCCCAGCCGCGCACCTTCGGGTTGCTCTTCGCGGCCGCGATGATGATCTGGCCGTTACCCGAGCCGAGGTCGGCGACCACGTCGCCGTCCTTCAGCGCCGCAAGCTTGATCATGCGGTTCACCGCGTCCTGGCTGCTCGGCCCGAACGGCGTTGCATACTCCTGCGCCAGTGCGGCCCGGATCGGACCGAATGCACCGGCGAGCATCCCGGCTGCGGCCGTGGCCCCGGCGATGAACGTGCGACGCGACTGCTGTTCCATCTGTGTTCTCCCTGTCCCTGTTGCCTGTGGACGCCTGCGGCCCGGCCCCCCGGTCCGCAGGCGCATGATTACTTCGTCTCGACCCCCGTCGGACGGAAATACGCGGTCGTCACCGTGCGCCGTGCAGTCCACGGCAGTTCGACGTTCTTGCCGTCGGGCATGCCGATCTTCACCGTGCCCTTGATCTGGTCACCGCTCACCTTGCCGGCGAAATCGTGGCGCGTGAGGCCAACGCCGTCGAGCGTCATCTCGAGCGAGAACGAGAAGTCCTCGCCCCTGAGCTTCACGTTCTGCAGCACGCCGCGGCGGTTGCCGGCCCGGGTCACCCCCTCGGCCATCTGGAAACGCTGCTCGAGGATCGCATCATGGCTGAACGGGATGCCGTTCAGCGTGTACTGCCAGGACCAGTTGCCCTCGACCTTCGCCGGCACGATCCACAGGCCGACCGCGGAGCCTGCTTCCTTGTCCCACTCGTCGGCTTGCCACGAACCCATGTCGAACAGGTGGGTCAGCACGCGCGTACCCGGCCGCGCCTCGGCGAGGATCTTCGGGCGCAGCAGGCGCATCAGTTCCGGGAACAGCCACATGTTGATCACGGTGACATCGCGGATGTCGGCGTCGAACACGTTGCGGTGGAAGAACTGGACGCGGTCGGACACGCCCTGCTTCTTCGCCGCCTCGTTCGACTGGCGCACCAGGTTCTCGTTGATGTCGACGCCCCAGCCGCGCACCTTCGGGTTGTCGCGCGCCGCGGTGAGCACGATGCGCCCGTCACCCGAACCGAGGTCGACCACGACGTCGTTTTCCTGGATGCGCGCCAGCTTGACCAGGCGTTCGACCGTCGGCTGGGCACTGGGGACGAACAGCGAGAAGCGTTCCTGCGCGACGGCAGCGCCGCTGCACAGGAAAAGTATCGAAGCGGCGAGCAGCGTACGCAGCCCTGGGCCAGTCAGGGAATGGGTGGTCATCTTCATCCTCGGTTACTCGATCGGTCGGAAACGTGCATTGCGTGAGATGGCTTACTTGATGTTGACGCCAGTGGTCCTGAACCAGGACGCGGCCGTACCGCGGCGTGCAACCCAGGGCAGCTGCTGCGGCTTGCCCTCGGCCGGGGTCACGGTGACCGTGCCCCGGATCTCGTCGCCCTCGACCTTGCCGGAGAACGCATGGCGCGTGCGCCCGACGCCTTCGACCGTGATCTCCATCGCGAACGAGATGTCGGCACCCTGCAGCCGCGCGTCGCTGACCGACTCGCGGCGGTTGCCGACGCGTGCATGCCCTTCGATCATCTGGAACTGCTGGCTGAGCAGCAGGTCGTACGGGCGTGCCTCGCCGCCGAGCGGCAGTTGCCACGACCACGCACCCTCGACACGGGCAGGCACGACCCACACGAGGATCGGGCTCTGGCTGCCGTCGCCGCGGTCGACGCGGTCGGGTTGCCAGTTGCCCATCATGTTGCCGTTGTCGATCAGCGCGCCGTTGACGATCACCCGGGTACCGGGCCGCGCTTCGGCGAGGATCTTCGGCCGCAGCAACTGCGTCAGGCTGCGGAAGAGCCACATGTTGATCACCGTGACCTCGCGCAGGTCGACGTCGAACGCATTGCGATGGAAGAACTGCGCGCGGTCGGACAGGCCTTCCTTCTTCGCCGTCTCGTTGGCGGCCGCCACCAGGCTCGCTTCGATGTCGACACCCCAGCCGCGCACCTTCGGGTTGCTGCGTACCGCCGCGAGCACGATGCGCCCGTCGAACGAGCCGAGGTCGACCACCACGTCGCCGTCGCGCAGGGCGGCGACCTTGACCATGCGGTCGATGATGAACGGGCTGCTGCCGGCAGGAAACGACCACTGTTCCTGCGCGGCGGCAACGGCCGGCAGCAGAAGCCCGGCAATCAGGATGGCGCGGGCGCGCCGCAGGATGTCAAAGCCCATGTAGCCTCCGTGGTTCACTTCGCCGCCAGCCCGGTGGGCTGGAAATAGGTCGTGCTGCTGGTACGGGCCGCGCGCCAGGGCAAAGTGACGGCCTTGCCGCCATCCGGGGTGACTCGCACCGTACCCTCGATGGCATCGCCCTTCACCGTGCCGCGGAACTCGTGCGTCACCAGCACTCCGGGATCGATCGTGATGCGCAGGCCGAACGACACCTGGTCACCACGCAGCCTGAGGTCGGTGAACAGGCCGCGCCGATTGCCCACGCGGACGATGCCTTCGCCCACCTGGAAGCGCTGCTCGACGATCGATGCGTAATTCACAGGCTGGCCGCCGACCGGCAGGGACCAGTTCCAGTAGCCGTGGATCTTCGCAGGCACGATCCACAGGCTGATCCGCGCCTCCGCGCCGGCACCGCCGAACTTGTCCGGCGCGAAGAAGCTGATCTGCTCGTCCGGATCCCAGGTGCCGAAATTGAAGTCATGGCTGACGATGCGCGTTCCCGGCTGCAGTTCGTTCAGCAGTTTCGGGCGCAGCATCCGCATCAGTTCGGGGAACAGGTACAGGTTGACGACCGTCGCCTTGCGCAGGTCGGCATCGAACACATTCTGCTGAATGAAGGTGACCCGGTCGCTCACGCCCGACTTCTTCGCGATCGACGCGGCGAGGTCCACCAGTTCCGGGTTGATGTCGACCCCGAATCCGCGCGCGCCGTGCAACCGGGCGGCAGTGGTGACGATACGACCGTCTCCGGACCCGAGGTCGACCACGACGTCCGACTTGCCGACGCCGGCCATCTTCGCCATCGCCTCGGCCACGCTCTGCGGGCTCGGGACATACAGCGAGAAGCGCTCCTGCGCAACTGCCGACAGCGGGGCGGCGACCAGGCCGAGCAACAGCAGGGCCGCGGCGGCCAGCCCTGCAGCGCCGCGCGGCACGCGGGGGATTCGATCGGCCACTGCCGTTGCGCCCCCCGCCCTCGCTTGGTCGTTGCACAGCTGGTGTGGCATTTCCGGTCCGGTTCCCGTGGCGCGTATGGTCTTTTCGATGCGCGAACTGTCCCGCACGCCAGGTGCGGAGAATCGCGGAGCGCAGTTTGCCTGCAACGGCGCCGAATGTCAGCGCGTCGAACGGATTCGATCGGCCTTGCGGCCTGCTGCCCGCCCCCGAGTCACCGCCTCGCGGTCCTCCGGGCCTGCCAGCGGACTTCCGCGCCGCGGTGGTTGCGCGCCACCCCGGACATCGTTTCACCTTCTACCCGGCCTTCGAACTGCCAGGGCATTGCCGGTGGTCCGCCGGCGCGGACCGGCAATACCGTGGCAAAGCGCAGTCGATCACCGGCGAGCCGGGCATCGCGTGCCTCCAGGATCTCGCGCCCCACGCTCACTTCGGCATCGAGGATCTGGTTGACCTGCAGCAAACGCAGTTCGAGCGGACCCTGGGGCAGGTCCTCGGGTGACGTTCCGGTCAGCGTCAGCGCCCAGCGGCCATGGATTTCGGCCGGCACCACGTACAGGAAAACCGTGCTGT
The DNA here is from genome assembly GCA_020248265.1 of Rhodocyclaceae bacterium. Lineage (NCBI taxonomy): Bacteria > Pseudomonadati > Pseudomonadota > Betaproteobacteria > Rhodocyclales > Rhodocyclaceae > Rhodocyclaceae bacterium. The sequence goes on along the minus strand of JADCHX010000011.1, from coordinate 422,689 downwards.
CGCCGCCGCGCCCGTTGTTCTTTTCCGGCGCGAAGAACGTTTCGGTGGCATCGGCCCGCCAGCCCTCGAACGGAAAGTCGTGGCTGACGATGCGACTGCCGGGGCGCAACTGGCGCAGCAGCACCGGACGCAGGCCCTGGATGATCGGTGGCAGCATGTAGAGCGTAACGACTGTCGCCTTGCGCACATCGGCTGCGAACACGTCGCCGCGCTCGAAACGCACCCGCGCGGCGACGCCGGCCTCGGCGGCATTGCGGTTCGACAGTTCGACCAGCCTCGCATCGAGGTCGACGCCGGCACCGCTGGCACCGAACTTCAGGGCGGCGGTGATCGGGATGCGGCCGTCGCCGGACCCGAGATCGATCACATGGTCGTCCTTGCCTACGGAGGCGATCGACAGCATGCGCATCACCGTGTTGGTCGGGGTGGTGATGAACGGCGAGAACGGCTTGTCGTCCTGGGCCCACGCCGCGCGCCCCGCGAGCACCAGCGGCAGCGCGGGCATGGCGAGCCAGCCGCCAGCGCACGCCACGGCGATGCGGCGGCGCCCGAGGTCGGGAAGGCCGGTCGCCATCTAGCGCACCCCTGCCGACGGATCGATCGACACCACCTTGCCACCGGTGCGCGAGGCGGCCCAGGGCACGCTCGACTCGACCTTGTCGAACAGGCGCAGCATGCCCTCGACCGTATCGCCCCGTACCTTGCCCGTGAAGTCGTGCCGCAGCGTTCGTCCGTTGATGTCGACCATGGCGGTGATGCGCAGGTCCTCTCCGCGCACGGTGGCCAGCGTCACGTTGACCGGCTTGCCGCCGGCGGTGCCGCGTACCTCGATCTCCTGCAACCGCTGGCGCACCGACATCTCGACCGGCTGGCCGCCAGGCAGCTTCCACTGCCAGGTGCCGGAGACGTTGGCTGGCACGATCCACAGATAGACGTAGCTGACCCCCGGATTGCCGACCTGCTTCTCGGGAACCTGCATCGTGACCGCCTCTTCCGCCCGCCAGTCGCCCATGTTGTAGTCGTGCGAGACGATGCGGGAACCGGGGCGCAGTTCGGCCAGGAGTTTCGGCCGCAGCCTCAGGTTCAGGTCCGGCAGCAGGTACAGCGTGATGACGCTCGCCGCGCTGACGTCGGTCTCGAACATGTTCCGCTTCTCGAAGGTGACCCGCTCGGCGACGCCCTGCTTCTTCGCGTTGTCGTTCGCCTGGCGCAGCAGTTCGTCGTCGAGGTCGTAGCCGCGGCCGCCCCTGGCGCCGAACTTCGCCACCGCCGTGATCAGCTGGCGTCCGTCGCCCGAACCCAGGTCGATCACGAAGTCGGCGGGACCGACGCGCGCCATCGACATCATCCGGTTGACCACCACCTGCGGCGTGGGTACGTAGACCACGTCCCCGGCTCCGGTCTGCGCCCGCAGCAGCGGCGCCGATGCCAGCGCGCCCGCACCGGCAGCTGCGGCAACGCCGAGCATCCGCCGGCGCAGCGGGTCGGCAGGCAGCAGTTGCCGCGACGCGTGCGACGAACGTTTCGAATCCATCGATGTACCTCCGGGAACCTTCATTTGAGCCTCGATGCGGCAAACCGCGTCGTCGCCGAGAGCGTCGATTCGATCGTACCTTCCATGCGGTCGCCATCGACCCGCGCGCGCACGATGGCCCGGCCGGGCCGGCCACCCGGGCCATCGACCGGGAGGGCGAAGCGCAGGTCGAGTCCCCTGAGCGAGGTCGCGTCCAGCCGGCGCGGCACGCGCCCGCCGAGTCCGATCGTGCCCTCGAAATCATTCAGCGTCTTGCGCAGTACGAGTTCGCCGCGATCCAGGGCTGCGACCCCGGGGGCCTCGACCGCCCAGCGGCCCTCGACGCGCGCCGGAACCAGGAACAGGTAGACCGTCGTGGTCGGTATGCCGGTGATCGCGACCTTCTCCGGCACGTCAAAGGTGAATTCGCTCGCGGCGCGCCAGTCCTCGAAATGATAGTCGTGCGCGACGATACGCGTGCCCGGCCGCAGGTCTGAAAGGAAACGCGGGCGCAGCTTCATCATCATCCACGGCAGCAGGTACAGCGTGAGTACCGTCGCCTCGCGCACGTCGGTGTCGAAGATGTTGCGCTCCTCGAATCGCACCAGGTGGCCGACGCCCTCGCGGGCCGCGGTGTCGTTGGCGAGGCGGACCAGCTCGCCGTCGATGTCCACGCCATAGCCGCGGGCACCGTGGCGTTTCGCCGCGGCGATCACCAGCCGGCCATCGCCGCAGCCGAGGTCCATCACCAGGTCTTGCGCGCCGATGGTTGCGGTGCGGATCATCTGGTCGACCACCGGCCAGGGCGTCGGCACATACGGACCGCCGTTACGGTCGAGCGGCTTCGTGGCAGCCGGGGACTGTGCCAGCAGCGGCATCGCGCCGAGTCCCAGCCCGGCACCGCCGAGCCCCGAGGCCAGCGCCAGCATCCCGCGCCTGCGCATGCGCACGCGCTTCATCAGCTGCCGCGGACGTAAGTCCAGGCGCCTTCCGGCCCGGGCTCGACGACCGTGGCACGGGTCATCCGGAACGGCGACTCGCTGCGCCGGCCTTCGGTCTCGGTGCGGAAGTAGCCTTCGATGGTGTTGCCGGTCGAGCCCGGACCACGCACCACGCGCCCGAAGAAACGGCGGAAGGTGAACTGCCGGTTCACCTCTTCCATCATGATGAAGGTGAGGCGGTCGCCGGCGAGCCGGATGTCGCGCAGGCCGACCTTCGCACCATCGGCCTTCACTTCGGCATCGATGTCCTGGAAGCGCTGGCGCAGCACGATCTCGTGGTCACGCGGCCCGATGCCGGGCAGGTCCAGCCGGGCCGTCCAGATACCCGCGATGCGCGCGGGGACCCACCAGAAGAATACCTGGCTGCCGTAGTCGCGCAGGCGGATGTGCAGGTCAGGCTTCCAGTCGCCGAGGTCGAAGTCGTGCGATACGATGCGCGTGCCGGGTCGCAGTTCGGACAGCAGCTTCGGACGCACGCGCAGGTTGACCTTTACCCCGAGGTAGAGCGTGACGACGGTCGCCCTCGACAGATCTGCGTCGAACAGGTTCTGCTCGGTGAACTGCACCTGCCCGGAGACGCCGGCGACCCTGGCCAGTTCGATGCTCTCTCGCACCAGCGCGGGATCGATCTCGTACCCGATGCCGGGCGCGCCCCACTCGCGCGCCGCCGCGATGTTGATGCGTCCGTCGCCCGACCCGAGATCGATCACGAAGTCGCCGGGCACCACGTTCGCCACACGCAACATCGTGTCGATCAGGGTGAAATTGGTCGGCGCAAACGGAACGTCGAGCTTCAGTTGAGCGCGGGCACTGCCGGACGGCAACGCGAGCGTGCTGCCGACAGTGGCCGACAGCGCGGCGAGCAGCGAGCGACGGCGGGGATTCGGCGGCATCAACCGTGTGGGCGAGGACAGACGTTGCGAAGGCGCGAAGTCTAGCATGGCGCCTTCGACCGATCGTTCCGGCCCGGACGGGCCGGCGAGCAGGCGTTCGTCAGCGAACATAGCCCTCCCAGGGCGCGATCGCCGTCGCGCTGGCCATGTAGAGCGGATGGCGCGGATGCCCTTCCCGGGTCAGCCCGAGTACGCCCAGGCGTATGCCCTCGCGGCCGAGGCGCGAGGCCACGCGCTGCCCGCGGTCGGACAGGGCCCCGTGCACGCCCCAGGCGCAGACCACCTGCCCCGCCTCGCCAGCCATCGCCAGGATCGCCGCATCGTTGCGCGGCCCGACCGGGGACGGATGTGCGTACAGGGCTTTCGGATCGGTGCTGCGCAGCGCGAAGATGTTCGCCACCAGCAGGCCGCCGAAACCGCTCGCACGCGCGCGACGCTCGCAACGTTCGACCGTAGGGTCGTTGCGCTCCTCGTCGGCCGTCGACGGATTGAGCATGATCATCAGCAGCGGCGCGCGGGACAGGTCCCAGTGGCGCCACAGCCGGTATCGGTACAGCCGGTCGCGCGAGAAGGTCGCGCCGGCGGAAACACGCACGCGCACGATCGCGCCCGCCCCGCTCTTCCGGGGTGGTGCGCGGCCGTGGACCGGCGCCTCGCTCAGTTTGCCGCGAAGCAGTACAGCCGCCCGTCGCCGCCGGTACTGCGCAGCGCCTCGATGCTGCACGCCTTGGACGGATGCGAAGCGTTCCATGAGCGCGACGCCTCGTCATCCCTGAGCCCGACGCGGTCGTGGTGACCGACCATGGCAGAGCCGGCGGCGCTGCGCGTCCAGTTGCCGCAGGTACGGTCGTCACCCGCCGGGAAAGCGGTGCCGTCGGCCTGCGACCCGGTGAGGATGTCATGCATGTTCGGCTTGTCGCTGCGCCCGTTCAGCGTAACGCCCTTGTCGGTCAGCGCGGTCTGCAGGTTCAGGTTGTTGTTGCCGTGCAGTTCGGCGACGCTGGAGGCGATGACCACGCCCTTCGCGTTGACCCACGGACCGCGGCCGATCCGGTCGCGCGCGTTCACTGCTGGCGCATCCGGCGTGGCCTGCGTGCTGAGGTAGGCGCGCCAGGTGCGGCGGCCACCGGCGCCGGCCTCTTCGGCGAGCCTCTGGCACAGCGCATCGGCACCGGCGAGACCACCGAAATCGGCGCCCTTGCCCGAATCGACGCTGGTGATGAAGAAGGTCATCGGCGACTTCGGCTCTTCGATCAGCATGCAGCCGGCCAGCACTGTTGCGGACGCCGCGAGCGCCCATTTCCTGAGTTTCATTCCCGGTTCCCCCTTTGGTCGTGACGGGCTTCGGCACATCCCCCCCGCGCACCGTCCACCGCAGTGTGCGCCTTTGCCATGCAATGGCAAGGGCGCACAGCCCCGAAGCAGGGTCAGTCCCCGCCGCTGTCGCGCCGCGTCATTCCTCGAGCAGCGATCGCAGCATCCACGCAGACTGCTCGTGCACCGTGAGGCGCTGGGTCAGCAGGTCGGCCGTCGGCTCGTCATCCGCCTTCTGGGCGGCCGGGAAGATCGACCGTGCGGTGCGCGCGACCGCCTCGTGGCCCTGGACCAGGATCGCGACCATTTCCAATGCGCCCGGCCGCGTCTCGGGTGCGTCCTTGAGGGACGTGAGGCGCCCGAACTGGGCATAGGAGCCCGGCGCGACATGGCCGAGCGAGCGGATCCGCTCCGCGATCGGATCGACCGCGTTCCAGAGCTCCGTGTACTGGACCATGAACATGGTGTGCAGCGTGTTGAACATCGGCCCGGTCACGTTCCAGTGGAAATTGTGCGTGGTCAGGTACAGGGTGTAGGTGTCGGCGAGCAGCCTCGACAGGCCCTGGGCGATTGCCGCACGGTCCTTGTCGCTGATGCCGATGTCGATGACAGGTGCTTTCTTTCCGTTGCTCTTGCCCATGGAACGCTCCTTCAGGTTGCGAATCGGGACGCAGGCGACGGATACGCAGCGAACGCGCCCGCCCCTGGTAGCAGGCATTCACGTCAGCGCGCCAGCCTGGCCTCCCATCTTGCCGCCACCGACGCCGCGCGCGCGTGGTAGGTAGCCGTACCCGACACGCTGTCGCCTTTCACCACGCCGTCGAATTCATGGCGGAACCGTTCCACGCGACCGGACGGCTCCAGCGCGAAACGCAGCCGTTCGCCGTCGATGCGCAGGCCCAGGAGGTCGACCGGCTGTCCGTTCAGGGTCGCCTTGCCGGTGAGGATCTGCCGGGCCTGCGACACCGCGATCTCGACGCGGGCGCCACCCTGGGCCTTCGGCAGGTCGAACTGCCACCGGCCAGCGACCGGTGCCGGTACCGTCCAGAGCATCAGCGTACTGTGTTTGTCGCGGCCGACCGGCTTGTCAGGCACGTACATGCGCAGCGTCATGTCCGGCTGCCAGTCGCCGAGCATGGCGTAGTCGTGCGAAACGATCCGGGTGCCGGGCCGCAGCGCAGCGAGCTTCGGCGTGAGCAGTTGCATCACCTTGGGCAGCAGGTACACGCTGACCACGGTTGCCTTTGAAAAATCGGACTCGAAAAGGTCCTGGGTCAGGAACTGGGCGCGATCGCCGATGCCGAGCTTCGCCGCGGCCTGCCGGCTGCGTTCGATCAGGCGCGGATCGATCTCGATGCCATGGCCGCGCGCGCCGAACTTCGAGACCGCCGTCAGCACGATCCGGCCGTCCCCCGAGCCGATGTCGATCAGGTAATCCGACGGACCGACGCCGGCCAGATGGAGCATCCGCTCGACCACGTCGATCGGCGTCGGCACATACGGGGTATCGGTATCCTCGTCGACGATGCCGGCATCGGCGGGCGACTGCGTTGTCGGGGCGGTACCCGCCTGGGCGAACGACGCGGCAGGCTGCAGTGCCGCGCCGATGGCAACGGACAGCAGCAGCGCGGACCATACGCGCAAGGGAGGGGTGTACGACTTCATCGACGGCCTTTCCGGGACAACGAGGCGTCGAGTCTAGCAAACGGTGCGGATACGCAATCCCACCGCTGCGAAAGGCCCGCCGCCGCCGTACAATCCGCGACCGCCGGGCTGCCCGGCCCTCCATGGCCCGCGGGCCGCTGCGGATCCAGACCATGTTCCTGCTGCATGCGATCATCTTCTCCACCGGCGGCGCGATCCTCGCGCTGGAACTGCTCGCCTCACGGATCATGACGCCCTACTTCGGGGTCAGCATCTACATCTGGACCGGCATCCTGTCGATCACCCTGATCGCGCTGGCCGCCGGCTACTGGTACGGCGGGCGGGTCACCCATGCACGCCGCAAGCCGTCGATCGAACGCCTCGCGCAGTGGTACCTCGAGCAGCCGGCGCTGGCCGGGCTGACCATCGTCGCTGCCTGCCTGGTCTATCCGTACGCGTTCCACTCACTGGCGAGCTTCGACCTGGTGATCGGCTCGTTCGTGGCCTGTATCGTGCTGCTGTTCCTGCCACTGCTGACCACCTCGGCGATGAACCCGCTGCTGGTCGCGATCATGACGCAGTCGTCGCGCGCCAACGCAGACGCGAGCGCATCGAAAGGCGCGGCGCCACTCGAGCAGCTGGATGCCGGGTCGGGCCGGGTCTTCTTCGTGAGTACCGTCGGTTCTGTCGCCGGCGTGATCGTCACCGCCTTCGTGCTGATGCCTTATGTATCCAACTACAACGCCGTGCTGGCGGTCGCTTTGGTGCTGTCGCTGTTGTCGCTCGCCGGTGCGGTGCGCCCGCCGGTGCCGGTAGCCAGCCGGCGGCGCCTGCTGGCCGTGGGCATGGCGGCAACGCTCGCCTCGGGCGGCCTGCTCGTCTTCTCCGACAGCTATCTCGACCGCCTGTGGCCCGCCCGCTATGGTGGTGTCGAATGGCAGAAGAAGGCCGAATACGGCTCGCTGTTCGGTACGGTGAAGATCCTCGCCGGCCCGGCGGGCGCAAACCCGGACGACCAGCTGCGCATCTACTTTCAGGATGGCCTGGTGCAGAACACGCTCGACGCGCAGAATCGGTCGCAGTCCTTCTTCACCTACGGCCTGGAGGGGCTGGTGCAGTCGTTCAAGCCCCGGGCCACGCGTGCACTGGTACTCGGTCTGGGCGCCGGCGTGGTGCCCATGTCGCTCGCGCGGCATGGCATCGAAGTGACCGCGGTCGAGATCGACCCGGTGTCGTTCGAGGTCGCACGAAAGCATTTCGGCTTCGACCCCTCCCGGGTCCGCACGATAGAGGCCGACGCCCGGACCTACCTGCGCGGCTGCAATGGCGAGTACGACACCGTGGTGGTGGACCTTTTCCACGGCGACGGCATCCCCGAGTACCTCATCACGCGAGACTTCTTCCACGACCTGCGCGGATGCCTGAAGCCCGATGGCGTGGTGGTATTCAACACGTTCGTCGACCTCGACCGGCCCACGGTGTACGCCAACTTCCTGGTCACGCTGCACTCGGAACTGCCGGAGATCGTGGTCTATCGCCCGGACGCGGCAGGCTCGCGGCACGTCAACAGCTTCGTGGTGGCCAGCGCCGGCACACTGGTGCCACCCTCGCCGGTGCGCCTGCGCGAGGCCCCGCCCCGGCACGCGGCGATGCTGCAGACGATGCTGGAGCGACCGAACAAGCTCGATGCGGATACCCTGCGCCGAGGAGCGATCATCACCGATGCGCGCAACTCGATCTCGCTCGACATCGCCGATGCGCAGATGGCCTACCGGCGGCTGGTGATAGAAACGGTGCCACGGGCGTTCCTGGTCAACTGAGCGCGCCGGACAGGTCGCTCGACCTTGCGGCGCGCGCAGTTCACCGGAGGATCCAGCGCGCTGCACGAAGCGACGGCAGCTCCCGACCCTCCCGAGGTTCCGACCGTTCCATGGCAGACGTTGTGATGAATCCAGCCCCTGGCACCGAGCACGCAGCACGGAGACGGCGGATGCTGCCGCCGGCAGCAATCCGGCTTTGCGCGCTGCTTGCCCTGGCTGCGTTGCTGGCCTCGACGGCTGCCATCGGACAGTCGCTGTCGACCGGGCAGAACAGGGTCCGGGTCGAGTTGTTGGCAGAGCCCAGCACAGCCCGCCCGGGCGAGCCGTTCCAGGCCCTGCTGCGCATGCGCATCGCGCCCGGCTGGCACACGTACTGGATGAATCCGGGCGATTCAGGCCTCGCGACCAGCCTGGAGTGGCAGCTGCCAGCCGGCGTGACCGCTGGCCCCCTGTCCTGGCCGGTGCCGAAGCGGCTGCCGGTCGGGCCGCTGATGAACTACGGCTATGAGAATGAAGTACTGCTGCCGATGCAGGTCACGGTACCGGCCGGATTCAGCGATCCGGTGCTGCGGGTCGCGGCAACAGCCGAGTGGCTCGTCTGCAAGGATGTATGCATTCCGGAGTCCGCAGCAGTCGGCTTCCAGTTGCCGGTGGCACCGATCGCCGCGCTGGCCGACCCGCGCACGGCAGCGCTGTTTGCCGCAGCGCGCGCCGCGCTTCCCGGCAGCCTCCCCGCCTGGACCGCGACGGCCAGCGTCGCAGACGGCCGGTTGCGCATCGCACTGCGCGCGCCCGAGGGCAGTCCGGCGCCCGCGGGTGAGGTCTATTTCTTCAATGCGACCGAAGGCCAGGTCGCGCATGCGGCGGCCCAGACGGTGTCCCGCCACCGTGACGGGCTGGTCATCGACGTGCCTCTGCAGCCTCAGCCGGTGACGCCGGTACAGCGCATGGACGGGCTGCTGGTGGCCGCAGCCGGCTTCGGTCCGGGTCAGCCGACGGCGGCAACCCTCAGCGCCGCGCTGGCGCCGACGTTGCCTGACCTGGGCCCCCTTCTCGACACGACGACCGTCGGCGGCGCGGGAGCGTCGGTCGCCGGGCGCACTGGCCAGCCCGCTGCCGCAGCCCCGTCGCTGCAGGACGGCGCCCCGGCAGCGGGGCTGCTGCTGGCATTGTTGCTGGCACTGGCTGGCGGCCTGGTACTGAACCTGATGCCATGCGTGTTCCCGGTACTGTCGCTCAAGGCCCTGGCCATGGTCGGCGAGGCCAGTGCCGACCCGCGCGGCCTGCGCAAGGGTGGCCTGGCGTTCGGTGCCGGCGTGCTGGTGTCCTTCTGGGCGCTGGCCGGCACGCTCATCGCGTTGCGCGCCGGGGGCGAGCAGGTCGGCTGGGGGTTCCAGCTGCAATCGCCACCGTTCGTCGCAGCCATGGCTATCCTGTTCACGCTGCTTGCCCTGAACCTCGCGGGGGTGTTCGAAGTGGGATCGCGGGTGGCCGCGCTGGCCGGCAGCCTGCCCGAGCGCAAGGGGCCGGCGGGTTCGTTCTTCAGCGGAGTGCTCGCAGTCGCGGTGGCCGCGCCATGCACCGCTCCGTTCATGGGCGCAGCGCTCGGCTATGCGCTGGCGCAGCCCGCACCGCATGCACTGGCGGTGTTCGCTGCTCTCGCGCTGGGCATGGCCCTGCCCTACCTGCTGCTGTCGTTCGTGCCCGGCCTTGCACGGATGCTGCCTCGCCCCGGTCGATGGATGGTCACGTTCCGGCAGGCGATGGTGTTCCCGTTGCTGGCCACGGTGGCGTGGCTGGCGTGGGTGCTCGGCCTGCAGGCGGGCGTCGATGCCGTGTTCGGCCTGCTCGCCGGACTGGTGCTCATTGCCCTCGCCGCCTGGCTGTACGGACGGTTCGCGCTACCGGCTGCAAGCCGGCGCAGCCGGGCGATCGCGATCGGCTGCGCACTGGGCTTCGCCGTCGCAGGTGGCTACGCTGCATGGCCGTCCATGGCTGCAGATGCGCCGGCCGGCCGGCCCGACGCGGCGCGGCGCGGCGATACCCGCGAACCCTGGCAGGCCTGGTCGCCCGACCGGGTCGCCACACTGCGCGTCGAGGGTCGGCCGGTGTTCATCGACTTCACCGCCGCATGGTGCGTGACATGCCAGGCCAACAAGCAGCTGGTGCTGGATACCGTCGCGGTACGCCAGGCGTTCGCCCGCGTGGGCGCAGCGACGCTGCGCGCCGACTGGACACGCAGGGATCCGGCCATCAGCGCAGCCCTCGCAGGCTATGGTCGCAGTGGCGTACCTGTGTACGTCCTTTACCTGCCAGGGCGCGATGCACCCGTCCTGCTGCCCGAACTGCTGACGCGCGACATCGTGCTCTCGGCGCTGGCTGCCCATTCGCCATCGACCGCCGGCGCACGCTGAGGCCCGTCGTTGTCCATCAGATAACGGAGCGACATCCTGATGATCCTGTCCTGCCCGGGCCGAGGCGCCCATCCACCAGGAGGCCTGCGGTGGCGACGACATCGCCTGCCGGGTCTGCTGTACCTGCTGTGCCTGGGGGCGGCGCTGCTGTTCGCCCGGCCTGCACTGGCGCAGCCGTCGCTGGCGCGCGTCGGTGACCCTGCGCCGCCCTTCACCCTGTCGACGATCGACGGACGCAAGGTGTCGTTGTCCGATTTCCGCGGCAAGTACGTCGTGCTGGAATGGTGGAACAGCGATTGCTTCGCGATCAACACGCACTACGGCGCGGGAGCGATGCAGGCAGCGCAACGGCGTGCAAGGGCCAGCGGCGCGATATGGCTGTCTATCGACTCCACCCACCCCGCGCACCCGAGCTTCGTCGATGCGAAGCGCTCCGGCGCGATACTCAGCCAGTGGAAGGCCAACCAGACCGCGATGCTGCAGGATCCAGACGGTCAGACCGGGCGCGCCTACGGCGCGATGGTGACGCCCCATACCTACGTGGTCGATCCGTCGGGTACATTGATCTATGCTGGTGCGATCGACGACCAGCGCAGCATGCGCGACGTGCGCAAGGCGAGGAACCTCGCGCTCGCGGCGATCGAGGAGGCCCGTGCCGGCAAGCCGGTATCCCGGCCGCTCAGCCAGGCCTATGGGTGAAACATCAAGTACGCGGGCTAGTCTGGTCCGCCTGATGAAGCATCGCGAACACCTGCATTTGGCCCGGCTCGCATGCTGGAAGCGACGCTGCGGCCGGCCTGGCTGGCCACCGGCGTGAGCCCTCAACCGCCCGAGCGGTCCCGGCGGCGCGCGAGCCAGTAGGCACCGAGCAGCGTCTTGGCCTCCGTCTGCTCCCCGGCATCGGCCTGCCGCAGCAGCTCGTCGAGCGGCGACACGACCGTGGACAGGAACTCGCCGTCCTCTCCCGGATGACCGACGTGCACGAGCCGGGTCGCCAGGTAGTAGTCGATCCGTTCGTCGGCATAGCCAACGCACGGATGCACCGTGAACGCGAACTCGAGGCATCCGGCGCGGTAGCCGGTCTCCTCCAGCAGTTCACGCTCGGCCGTCGCGCGCGAGGACTCTCCCGCGTCGATCTTGCCGGCAGGGAACTCGAGCGTCTCGCGCCCGACCGGGTAGCGGTACTGACGCACCAGGATCACCCGTCCATCATCGAGCACCGGCAGGATGATCGCCGCCCCGGGGTGCAGGATGTACTCGCGCAGCGCCTCGCGCCCGTCGGGCAGGCGGACACGGTCGCGCCGCACCTTCAGCAGCGCACCGTCGAACACCGCGGTGGAATCGATCTGGCGTTCGGTGAAATCGTCCATCCGGCCCCTCGCCGGCCCGCGCCGCTGCGGGCCTACATCGATCGTTCGATCACAAACAGACACCAGGCCATCAGGGGCTGCGGCAGCAGGCCCAGCGCCAGCACCGCCAGGCCGTTCATCGTCATCAGCAGGCGCGCGTCGGCGGCCGCCGTAAACGGCACGGTGTCTGCAGGCTCGTCGAAGTACATCAGCTTGACGATACGCAGGTAGTAGAACGCCCCGACCAGCGACATCATCACCGCGAACACGGCCAGCCACACCATCCCGATGTCCACAACGGCGGACAGCACGGTCAGTTTCGCGTAGAAGCCGACCATCGGCGGCAACCCGGCCATCGAGAACATCAGCAGGAGCATGAGAAAGGCCTGCCAGGGCGCACGGCGCGCGAGACCGCGATAGTCGTCGAGCTGGTCCGCCTCGAAACCGGAGCGCGCGAGCAGCAGGATCATGCCGAAGGTGCCGAGGTTCATCAGCACGTACACAGCCACGTAGAACATCGCGGCGGCGAAGCCGAACGCATTGCCCGCCAGGAAGCCGAGCAGCAGGAAGCCCATGTGCGAGATGCTCGAATAGGCGAGCATGCGCTTGAGGTTCGTCTGCGCGATGGCCGCGATGTTGCCGAGCGCCAGCGACAGCACTGCCATCACCACCAGCATGCTGCGCCAGTCGGCCGTCAGCCCGCCGAGCGCCTCGCCGAGAATCCGCATGAAGAACGCGAAGGCCGCCACCTTCGGGGCCGAGCTGATCAGCAGCGTCACTGCCGTCGGCGCACCGTGGTAGACATCCGGCACCCACATGTGGAACGGCACCACGCCCAGCTTGAAGCCCAGCCCGGCCACGATGAACACCAGTCCGAACACGAGCACCGTCCGGCTACCCTCGCCGCGGGCGATCATCGCGGCGATGTCGCCCAACTGCAGCGTACCCGTCGCGCCGTACACCATCGACATGCCATACAGAAGCATGCCGGAGGCCAGGGCACCCAGAATGAAGTACTTCATCGCCGCTTCCGTGGCGACCGCAGAATCCCGCTGCAGGGCGATCATCGCGTACAGCGACAGCGACAGCAACTCGAGGCCGAGGTAGAGCGTGATGAAGTGGTTGGCCGACACCATCACCATCATGCCCAGTACCGAGAACAGCGTCAGCGTGAAGAACTCGCCGCGATACATGCCGCGGTCGGCCAGGTAGCGCCGCGAATAGACGAGCAGCATCGACACCGCGACGATGATCATCAGCTTCAGTGCGTCGGCCAGAGGGTCGTCGATGAACATCACGCTGAACGTGAACGCGGTGCCGCTGCTCGCGGTGGCGATCAGGATCGCGGCGCAACCGACCAGGACCAGTTGGGCAAGCATCTGGGTGATCCACCGGCGCCCGTCGCTGATGAACAGGTCGATCAGCAGCACTGCGCAGGCGGCCGTCAGCAGGAACAGCTCGGTCGCCGCCGGGGCGAGGTCGGGAATCGGGATGATCATGTCAGCGCGCCGGCAGTTTGCTCTGGCCGACATGCGCGACCAGATCGTTGACCGAGGTGTGCAGCACTTCGGTGAAAGGCAGCGGCCAGAGGCCCATGCCGAGCACGGCGACCGCCAGCAGGCCGAGCACCAGCGCCTCGCGGGCGGAGAGGTCCTTCAGCCCAGCGACCGCGGCATTGGCGACCTCGCCGAACACCACCCGTCGGTACATCCAGAGCGTGTATGCAGCGCCGAAGATGAGCGTGGTCGAGGCCAGGACTGCGTACCAGAAGTTGACCTCGATCGCCGCCATGATCACCATGAACTCGCCGACGAAGCCGCTGGTGCCCGGCAGCCCTGCGTTTGCCATCGCGAACAGCATGAAGAAGGCGGCGAATACCGGCATGGTGTTGGCCACGCCGCCGTAGTCGGCGATCGCCCGGCTGTGCACACGGTCATAGAGCACGCCGACGCAGAGGAACATCGCCGCCGAGATGAAACCGTGCGAGATCATCTGCACGATCGCGCCTTCGATACCCAGCGCATTGAACAGGAACAGCCCGAGCGTGACGAAGCCCATGTGGGCGATCGACGAATAGGCGATCAGCTTCTTCATGTCGGTCTGAACCAGCGCGACCAGGCCGATGTACACGACCGCCACCAGCGACAGGGCGATCACCACGCCGGCCAGCGCCTGGCTGGCGTCGGGCACTACAGGCAGCGAGAAGCGCAGAAAACCGTAGCCACCGAGCTTCAGCATGATTGCAGCCAGCACCACGGAGCCGCCGGTCGGCGCCTCGACGTGCGCATCGGGCAGCCAGGTGTGCACCGGCCACATGGGGATCTTTACCGCGAAGGCCAGGAAGAAGGCAATGAAGATCAGCACCTGCGCCTGGAACGGAATCTGCAACCGGTACCACTCGGACAGGGCGAAGCTGCCGTCGGACAGCATGAACAGGTAGATCAGCGCCACCAGCATCAGCAGCGAGCCCATCAGTGTGTAGAGGAAGAACTTGACCGAAGCGTAGACGCGGTTCGGCCCACCCCAGATGCCGATCACGATGAACATCGGAATCAGCGTCGCCTCGAAGAAGAAATAGAACAGCAGCGCATCCATCGCGCAGAAAACGCCGTTCATCAGGCCCGACAGGAACAGGAAGGCGGCCATGTACTGCGCCACCCGATTGTCGATCACCTTCCAGCCTGCCAGCACCACCAGCACGGTGGTGAAGCTGTTCAGAAGGATCAGCAGCAGCGAGATGCCGTCGATGCCCAGGTGGTAGTTGATGTTGAACGCCGGCACCCAGGCCATGAATTCGACGAACTGCAGGCCGGATTGCTGGGGGTCGAACCCGAACCAGAGCGGCAGCGTGACCGCGAACCCCGCCAGCGCTCCGGCAAGGGCAAGCGCCCGCGCGATCCCGGCGTTGCGGTCGGAGCCGGTAGCCAGCACGAGGATCGCGCTGGCGATGGGCACCCAGATGGCCAGTGTCAGCAGCGGAGTCATTTTCGATCAGTCATTTTCGATTCGTGTTTTCGGTCAGAGCACCGCGCGCGTGCGCACGACCCACAGCAGCAGCAGGCCGAGCACCCCGATCAGCATCGTGAACGCATAGGTGTAGAGGTATCCCGACTGGAGTTGCCGCGACAGCCGTGCTACCTGCCCGACTACCCAGGCCGTGCCGTTGACCATCACGCCGTCGATCAGCTTCACGTCGCCGACCTTCCAGAGAAAGGTACCCAGCTTGCGCAGCCCGTCGCGGAACAGGAAGGCGTAGACCTCGTCGATGTAGTACTTGTTCAGCAGCAGCGCATGCAGGCCCTTCATCTTCCCGGCCATCGCGGCAGGCAGGTCGGGCCGCTTCAGGTAGAGGAACCAGGCGAGCACGACACCGGCCAGTGCAAGCCAGAACGGTGCTGTGACGAAACCGTGCAGCGCCATCTCTAGCGGACCGTGCACATGCGCCTTCAGGTGCTCGAGCGCGCCATGGGCGGGATCGACGAAGATCGCGTCGGAGAACCAGTCGCCGAGTACCATCGGCGACAGCGCCAGGTAGCCGATCGCCACCGACGGGATCGCCAGCACGACCAGTGGCAGCGTCACCACCCAGGGCGACTCGTGCGGTTTTTCGTCATGGCCATGGCCGTGCCCGTGATCGTCTGCGTGTGCGTCGTGCGGATCGTGCGGCTTCAGGTGGTAGCGCTCTTCGCCGTGGAACACGAGGAAGTACATGCGGAACGAGTAGAACGCGGTGATGAATACGCCGGCGATCACCGCGAAGGCCGCAAAGCCCGAGCCGGCGATATCGGCCTCGGAGACCGCGACGATGATCGAGTCTTTCGAATAGAAGCCCGACAGGAACGGCGTGCCGATGAGCGCGAGCGACCCGACCAGCGAGGTGATCCAGGTGATGGGCATGTACTTGCGTACCCCGCCCATCCAGCGGATGTCCTGGTTGTGGTGCATCCCGATGATCACCGAACCGGCGGCGAGGAACAGCAGCGCCTTGAAGAACGCGTGGGTCATCAGGTGGAAGATCGCGACCGGGTAGGCGGAGGCGCCGAGTGCAACCGTCATGTAGCCCAGTTGCGACAGCGTCGAATACGCCACCACGCGCTTGATGTCGTTCTGGACGATGCCGAGCAGGCCCATGAACAGGGCGGTGATCGCGCCGGTGACGAGCACGAACGACAGCGCGGCATCGGACAGCTCGAACAGCGGAGACATGCGCGCGACCATGAAGATGCCCGCAGTGACCATCGTCGCCGCGTGGATCAGCGCCGAGATCGGCGTCGGGCCTTCCATGGAATCGGGCAGCCAGACATGCAGGGGGAACTGCGCGGACTTTCCCATCGCGCCGATGAACAGCAGGATGCAGGTGACCGTCACCAGCGACCAGTTCATGCCGGGCAGGATCTCGATGCCGGCGGTGGCCATCTCGGGCGCGCGCTCGAACACCTGCTGGTAGTCGAGGGTGCCGAAGAACGCGAGCACCAGGCCGATGCCGAGCAGGAACCCGAAGTCGCCGACCCGGTTCACCAGGAAGGCTTTCAGGTTCGCATAGGTGGCTGTCGGGCGCTTGTACCAGAAGCCAATGAGCAGGTAGGACACCAGCCCGACCGCTTCCCAGCCGAAGAACAGCTGCAGGAAGTTGTTGCTCATCACCAGCATGAGCATCGAGAAGGTGAACAGCGAGATGTAAGAGAAGAACCGCTGGTAGCCCGGGTCGTCGCGCATGTAGCCGATGGTGTAGACGTGCACCATCAGCGACACCGAGGTCACCACCAGCATCATGGTGGCCGTCAGGCTGTCGATCAGGAAGCCCACCTCAAGGCGCAGGTCGCCGGAGGTGAGCCAGGTGTAGACCGTACCGTTGAACGTGTTGCCCTCGAGCACGTCGAGGAACACGCAGACCGAAGCGGCCAGCGATACCGCGACCCCGGCGATGGTGACCAGGTGCGCGCCGGTACGCCCGACCTGGCGACCGAACAGGCCCGCGACGAGCGCCCCGAACAGCGGCGCGAGGGGAACCAGCAGGTAGACCGTCTGCATCGTCATCGCGGCGCCCTCACCCTTTCAACGTGTCGAGGTCGTCGACATGGATGGTACGCAGGTTGCGGAACAGCGCGACCAGGATGGCCAGCCCGATCGCCGATTCGGCCGCGGCGACGGTCAGGATGAAGAACACGAAAACCTGCCCGGCGATGTCCTGCAGGTAGTAGCTGAAGGCGATGAAGTTCAGGTTCACCGCCAGGAGGTTCAGCTCGATCGCCATCAGCAGGATGATCACGTTCTTCCGGTTGAGGAAGATGCCGAGCACGCTGATCGCAAAAAGGATCGCGCCCAGAATCAGGTAGTACGACAGCGGCACCAACGGCTTCGCTCCCCTAGTGTTCCTGCTTGTTCCACGGACCGGCGCACCGTCGAGGCATGGTCTGCACGCGGGCTTCGGTCATTTGGGCTGTTGCGGTGTTTCCGCCGGGGCGGGTTCCGGCGGGGGCGCTGGCACGCCCTTCTTCTCGGAGGGCATCGAGACCAGCCGCACGCGCCCTTCGCGGGTCGCGGCGACCTGGACCGACGGATCGATGCTGCGGGTGTTCTTGCGTGCGCGCAGCGTGAGCGCGATCGCGGCCACGATCGCCACCAGCAGGATCACCGCGGCCAGTTCGAACGGATACAGGTATTCCGTGTAGAGCACCATGCCGATCGCACGCGTGTTGCTGTAGCCCTCGGCCACCTCCGGCGGCGGCGGCCGTACCGACAGGCCGAAATAGGGCCCCATCAGCGTCGCACCCATTACCCCGAGCAGCAGTACTGCCACCGGCAGCGCGATCGGCAGGATGTTCCAGAAGCCCTCGCGCAGCCGGTCGACGTTGATGTCGAGCATCATGATCACGAACAGGAACAGGACCATCACCGCGCCGACGTAGACCAGGATCAGGGTGATCGCGAGGAACTCGGCATGCAGGAGCAGCCAAAGCCCGGCCGCCGAGGCGAACGAGAGCACCAGGAACAGCGCCGCGTGCACCGGATTGCGCGCGGTGATCACGCGCAGCGCCGACAGCACCAGCACCGCAGCCAGCACGAAGAACACCGCGGACTGGAAGTTCATTGCGCCCCCCGGTCAGCGGACGCAGCGGGGGTCTGGGTCGCCGGCACCGCGCCGGGCGTCTTGTCAGCGGTAGTTCGCATCGGCCATCCTGTCGCGGGCGATCTGTTCCTCGTAGCGGTCACCGATCGCCAGCAGCATTTCCTTGGTGTAGACCAGGTCGCCGCGCCGCTCGCCGTGGTACTCGAGGGTGCGCGTCTCGACGATCGAATCCACCGGGCAGGACTCCTCGCACAGCCCGCAGAAGATGCACTTGGTGAGGTCGATGTCATAGCGCGTCGTGCGCCGGGTGCCGTCATCGCGTACATCGGACTCGATGGTGATGGCCATCGCCGGACACACGGCCTCGCAAAGCTTGCACGCGATGCAGCGTTCCTCGCCGTTCGGATAGCGGCGCAGCGCATGCAGGCCGCGGAAGCGCGGACTCTGCGGGGTCTTCTCCTCCGGATACTGCACGGTGATCTTGCGGGCGAACAGGTTGCGCCCGGTCAGCATCATGCCGCGCAGCAGTTCGAGCAGCAGGAACGATCGGAAGAAACTCTGGATGCGGGTCATCATCGGGGGCCTCTGCGCATTTCCATGGCTCAGAACCACCAGCTGAACGGCGGCCAGTTGCGGATCGGATCCATCAACGCAACGCCGACCACCATGATCCAGACCAGCGTCAGCGGGATGAACACCTTCCAGCCCAGGCGCATGATCTGGTCGTAGCGGTAGCGCGGGAAGGTCGCACGCAACCACAGGAAACAGAACAGCAGGAATGCGATCTTCAGGAACAGCCAGTGCGCGCCAGGTCCGAACAGCAGGCCCACGACCGGGATCGCAGCCAGCGAATCGACCTGCACCGGCGGCAGCCAGCCGCCGAGGAACATCAGCGAGGCCAGCGCCGAGATCAGGATCATGTTCGCGTATTCGGCCAGGAAGAACACCGCGAACGCGGTGCCGGAATACTCGACATGGAAGCCGGCGACGATCTCGGACTCGCCCTCCGCCACGTCGAACGGCGCGCGGTTGGTCTCGGCGACGCCGGCGATGAAGTAGACGAGGAACAGCGGCAGCAGCGGCAGCAGGTTCCACGACCAGAAGCCGCCGCCCTTCTGCGCATCGACGATGCCGCCCAGGTTCAGCGTGCCGGAGACCATCAGGACCCCGACCAGCGCGAAGCCCATCGCGATTTCGTAGGACACGATCTGCGCCGCCGAGCGCATCGCGCCGAGGAAGGCGTACTTCGAGTTCGACGCCCAGCCGGCAACGATCACGCCGTAGACCCCCATCGAGGTCAGCGCGAGCACGTAAAGAAGGCTCGCATCGATGTCAGCGAGCACCGCCTCGGGACCGAACGGCAGCACCGCCCAGGCGGCCAGCGCCGGCATGATCGACAGGGTCGGGGCGATCAGGAACAGGAACCGGTTCGACCCGGTCGGGACGATGATCTCCTTGAAGATCAGCTTGAACACGTCTGCGAACGGTTGCGCCAGACCCGCCGTCCAGCCCATCCCGAACGCCATCACCCGGTTCGGTCCGATGCGCAGCTGCATGTAGCCGATCACCTTGCGCTCCGCCAGCGTCAGGAAGGCCACGCAGATCGTGATCGGCAGCACGATCGCGAGGATCTTCACCAGGGTCCAGACCACGGGCCAGGCCGGGCCGAACAGGTTCTCGAAGAATTCCATCGTCGCCCCCTCAGCTCACGGTCTCGGCAGGCACGGCCCGGGCGGGCGCCGCAATGCGCTCGATCGAGAGCGCACCAGTGCCGCCGGCGGGGGCGCCGAGCGGGAACGTCGATGCATGCCCGGCCGCAAGCAGCAGGCAGCCCGCGGGCAGCCGAGGGTCGAGCACGGCAGGAAACAGCGCACTTGCGCCGCCGGTGCCGATGCGCACCGAATCGCCAGGCTGCAGGCCGGCGCCCTGCCAGAGGTCCGTCGCCAGTGCCGCTTCCAGCGGCGCCGCATCGCGCGTCTTCTGCAGCGGCGGCGAGCGGCGCGCGAGCGCGTCGGCATCGTGGATGCGTACCGGCGCGACCCGTTCGATACCCGTCGGCGCAGCGGGCGACGCATCGACGGCCAGCGACGCGCGCAGCGCATTGTCGCAACCGGCCGCCGGCAGGCCGTCGAGCGACAGCGCAGCCCGCACGGCATCGGACGAATCCTGGTCGAACCCCGGCAGGCCGAGCAGGTTGCCCAGCACGCGCAGTACCTTCCACGCCGGGCGGGTGTCGCCCAGCGGGCGCACCACGCCGGCGAACGACTGCGCGCGGCCCTCGGCGTTCACGAAGGTACCCGCGGTCTCGGTGAACGGGGCGACCGGCAGGATCACTTCGGCGTAGTCGAGCGCACGGTGTTCGAACGGCGACATCGCGACGACGAACTCGGCGGACTTCATCGCGGCCAGCGCTGCCGCGCCATCGGCGCAGTCGAGTTCGGGCTCGACGCCGAGCAGCACGTAGGCCTTCCGGGGCGATGCGATCATCGCCCGTGCATCGAGGCCACCGCCGGACGGCAGCGCACCGGCCAGTACCGCACCGACGCTGTTGGCGGCTGCGCCGAGATGGCCGAAGCGCGCGCCGGTCAAGGTCGCCAGCGCCTGCGCGAGGACTTCGAGCTCGGCATAGCGCGGATGCTGCACGGCCAGGTTGCCGAGCCAGACCACCCCGTGCGCCGCGCGCACGAGATCGTCGGCAGCCTGCCTGGACTGCGCAGACACCGTGACCTCGGCCAGCGCGGCGTCGAGGCCGGCCGGAAGCGCGGCACCCTTCGCCTCTGCGGCAGCCTTCACCACGGCGGCCAGCGTGGCAACCATTGCCGACGGTGCGACCACCTGCTCGCCCGCCAGCGGCATCAGCGGATCCTGGGCGAGCGGATTGAGCAGGTGTACCCGTGCCTGCCGCTTCGCGGCCTGGCGCAGCCGCTGCGCGAGCAGCGGATGGTCCTTGCGCAGTACGCTGCCGACCACCAGGACAGCATCCGCCTGGCCGACCTCGGCCACCGGCAGCCCCAGCCAGGGTGCGCCACTGCGCGATCCGTCGAGACGGAAGTCGACCTGGCGCAGGCGATGGTCGACGTTGTCCGAGCCGAGGCCACGCACCAGCTTCGCCAGCAGGTACAGTTCCTCGACGGTCTGGTGCGGCGAGGCCAGCGCGCCGATCGAATCGGTGCCGTGGCTGGTCGCGATCGACTTCAGCCGGCCTGCCACGTGTTCGAGCGCCTGCGGCCAGTCGACCTGTTCCCAGCGCCCGTCACGCTTGAGCAGCGGCTGTACGAGCCGCGTCTCGGCATTCAGCGCTTCGTAGGAGAATCGGTCCTTGTCGGAGATCCAGCACTCGTTGATCGCCTCGTTTTCCAGTGGCAGCACGCGCATCACGCGGTTGCCCTTCACCTGCACCATCAGGTTCGAGCCGAGGCTGTCGTGCGGGCTCACCGACTTGCGGCGCGTCAGTTCCCAGGTGCGGGCGGTGAACCGGAACGGCTTGGAAGTCAGCGCCCCCACCGGACAGACATCGATCATGTTGCCGGACAGTTCCGAATCGACGGTGCGCGCGACGAACGGCATGATCTCGCTGTGCTCGCCGCGGCCTGCCATGCCCAGTTCCATCACCCCGGCGATTTCCTGTCCGAACCGCACGCAGCGCGTGCAGTGGATGCAGCGCGTCATGTCGGTGGCGATCAACGCGCCGAGGTTCTTGTTGGGCACTACCCGCTTCATTTCGTCGTAGCGCGACTCGCTCGCGCCGTACCCGACCGCGAGGTCCTGCAACTGGCATTCGCCGCCCTGGTCGCAGATCGGGCAATCGAGCGGATGGTTGATCAGCAGGAACTCCATCACGCCCTTCTGCGCCTGCACGGCCTTGGGCGAGTGGGTGGATACCTTCATGCCTTCGGTGACCGGCGTCGCGCAGGCGGGCAACGGCTTGGGCGCCTTCTCGACCTCGACCAGGCACATCCGGCAGTTGGCGGCGATGGTCAGCTTCTTGTGGTAGCAGAAATGCGGCACGTAGATGCCGAGCGCATTCGCGGCTTCCATCACCATCGCGCCGTCGCGTACCTCGACCGGTTTGCCGTCGACTTCCAGCTTGGCCATCGTTGCTATCGCTCTCTCAGACGTACGGGCCGACCAGGCACCGCTTGTGGTCGACGTGGTACTGGAACTCGTCGCGGAAGGCCTTGATGAAGGCCCGTACCGGCATCGCGGCCGCATCGCCCAGTGCGCAGATCGTGCGCCCCTGGATGTTGTCGCAGAGGTTCAGCAGGAGGTCGAGGTCTTCTTGCCGGCCCTTGCCGTGCTCGATGCGGTCGACGACCCGGTACAGCCAGCCGGTGCCTTCGCGGCACGGCGTGCACTGGCCGCACGATTCCTCGTAGTAGAAGTAGGACAGGCGGTGCAGGCAGCGCACCATGCAGCGGGTCTCGTTCATCACGATCACCGCGCCCGACCCGAGGAACGACCCGGCCTTCTGGATCGAGTCGTAGTCCATGTCGAGTGCCATCATGGTGTCGGCAGGCAGCACCGGCATCGACGAGCCGCCGGGGATCACCGCCTTCAGCTTCGCGCCATCGCGCATGCCACCGGCCATCTCGAGCAGCTTCGCGAACGGCGTGCCGAGCTTGACCTCGTAGTTGCCCGGGCGTGCGACGTCGCCGCTGACCGAGAAGATCTTCGTGCCGCCGTTGTTCGGCTTGCCGAGGTTCAGGAACGCCTCGCCGCCGTTGTTGATGATCCACGGCACCGCGGCGAAGGTCTCGGTGTTGTTGATCGTGGTCGGCTTGCCGTACAGGCCGAAGGTGGCCGGGAACGGCGGCTTGAAGCGCGGCTGTCCCTTCTTGCCCTCGAGCGACTCGAGCAGCGCGGTCTCTTCGCCGCAGATGTAGGCGCCGTAGCCGTGGTGCGCATGCAGCTGGAAGCTGAATTCGCTGCCCAGGATGTTCTCGCCGAGGTAGCCTGCGGCGCGCGCCTCTTCGAGAGCTTCCTCGAAGCGCTCGTAGACATCCCAGATCTCGCCGTGGATGTAGTTGTAGCCGACCGTGATGCCCATCGCATACGCTCCGATCGCCATCCCCTCGATCAGGATGTGCGGGTTGTAGCGCATGATGTCGCGGTCCTTGAACGTGCCCGGCTCGCCCTCGTCGGAGTTGCAGACGAGGTACTTCTGGCCGGTGTAGTTCTTCGGCATGAAGCTCCACTTCAGGCCGGTCGGGAACCCGGCACCGCCGCGCCCGCGCAACGCGGACTTCTTCAGCTCGCCGATCACCACGTCCGGCGGGATCTTCTCGGACAGGATCCTGCGGATCGCCTGGTATCCACCGCGCGCCTCGTAGTCGCGCAGGCGCCAGTTGGTGCCGTCCAGGCCCTTCAGGATCACCGCATCGGGGCCGTAGATGCCGGCCTCGAACGGGGGCAGCGGTGCGTTCATCGGCCGCCCTCCTTCGGCGTGGCACCGGCTGCGCCCGCGCGGTGCTCGGCGCGCAGCTGTTCGACCAGTGCATCGATGCGTTCGGGCGTCATCCAGGAGAGCATTGCACGGTTGTTGCGCATCATCACCGGAGCATCGCCGCAGGCGCCCATGCACTCGCCCTCCTTTAGCGTGAAGCAGCCGTCGGCGGTGGTCTCGCCGAAGCCGATGCCGAGCGTCGCCTTCAGGTGTTCGGCCGCGGCACCCGCGCCCTGCAGCTGGCAGGGCAGGTTCGTGCACAGCGTGAGCTTGTTGCGACCGACCGGCGCCAGGTCGTACATGGTGTAGAACGTCGCGACTTCATACACCGCCACTGCCGGCATGCCGATATGCCGGGCGACGGCATCCATCACGGCCGTGGACAGCCAGCCGTTTTCTTCCTGGGCGATCGCCAGCGCGGCCATCACCGCGGACTGGCGCTGGTCCGCCGGGTACTTGGCAATCGCGCGATCGATGCGCAAGATCGCGCCGGCCGACAGCACGGCCTCACCGTCGGGACTGGCGGAGGTGCGGCCGCCTTCGGCCGCTGGCACGGGTGCGTTCATCGCGCGGGGGTCAATCCATCGGTCATCGGGTTGCTCACCGGTCGCTCATCGATCAATTTCGCCGAACACGATGTCCTGGGTGCCGATGATCGCGACCACGTCCGCGATCATGTGGCCGCGGGCCATCTCGTCGATCGCCGCCAGGTGCGGGAAGCCCGGCGCGCGTATCTTCAGGCGGTAGGGCTTGTTCGCCCCGTCGGACACCAGGTAGATGCCGAATTCGCCCTTAGGATGCTCGACCGCCGCGTAGGCCTCGCCGGCCGGCACATGCATGCCTTCGGTGAACAGCTTGAAGTGGTGGATCAGCTCTTCCATGTTCATCTTCATGTCGACCCGGTGCGGCGCGGCGACCTTGTGACTGTCGCTGATCACCGGGCCCGGGTGCTTGCGCAGCCAGTCGACGCACTGCCGGATGATGCGGTTCGACTGGCGCATCTCCTCGATGCGGACGAGGTAGCGGTCGTAGCAGTCGCCGTTGGTGCCCACCGGGATGTCGAAGTCGAGCTGATCATAGACTTCGTACGGCTGCTTCTTGCGCAGGTCCCATTCGATGCCGGAGCCGCGCAGCATCGGACCGCTGAATCCGAGCTGGAGCGCGCGCTCGGGCGACACCACGCCGATGCCGACGGTGCGCTGCTTCCAGATGCGGTTGTCGGTGAGCAGCGTCTCGTACTCGTCGACACAGCCCGGGAATCGCTCGGTGAATGCCTCGATGAAGTCGAGCAGGGAACCCTGGCGATGCTCGTTCAGCCGCCTGAGGTCGGACTCGCTGCGCAGCGGCGACGGGTCATACTGCGGCATGCGCCCGGGAAGGTCGCGGTACACGCCCCCCGGCCGGTAGTACGCCGCGTGCATGCGCGCGCCCGAAACCGCCTCGTAGCAGTCCATCAGGTCTTCGCGCTCGCGGAAACAGTACAGGAAGACGGTCATCGCGCCGATGTCGAGCCCGTGCGCGCCCAGCCAGAGCAGGTGGTTCAGCGTGCGCGTGATCTCGTCGAACATCACGCGGATGTACTGCGCGCGGATCGGTGGCGCCACGCCCGTGAGCTTCTCGATCGCCATCACGTACGCGTGCTCGTTGCACATCATCGACACGTAATCGAGACGGTCCATGTACGGCACCGACTGCAGGAACGTGCGTGTCTCGGCCAGCTTCTCGGTGGCCCGGTGCAGCAGTCCGATGTGCGGGTCGGCGCGCTCGATCACCTCGCCATCGAGCTCGAGGACGAGGCGCAGGACGCCGTGGGCCGCCGGATGCTGCGGCCCGAAGTTCATCGTGTAGTTCTTGATTTCGGCCATACGCTTGCTCAGCCCTTGCGGAAGCCTTCGCTGTCGGCGTAGTTGTCTTCGCGGATCACGCGGGGCACGACCTCGCGGGGTTCGATGCTGACCGGCTGGTAGATCACCCGCCGCTGGTCCGGGTCGTAGCGCATCTCGACGTACCCCGAGACCGGGAAATCCTTGCGGAACGGATGTCCGACGAAGCCGTAGTCGGTGAGGATACGGCGCAGGTCGGGGTGGCCTTCGAACACGATGCCGAACAGGTCGAAGGCCTCGCGCTCGTACCAGTTCGCGCCGGCCCAGACGCCGGTCACCGAAGGCAGCACCGGGAAGTCGTCGTCGGTCGCGAAGGCGCGTACACGCAGCCGGGCATTGTGTTCGAGGGAGAGCAGGTGATAGACCGCCGAGTAGCGTGCACCATCCCAGGCACCGTCGCCGTAGCCCGACCAGTCGACACCACAGAGGTCGACGAGTTGCGCGAAGCGCAGCCCGGCCTCGTCGCGAAGCCGGGTCATCGCCTCGATGAGCCTGGCCGGCGCCACCGTCACCGTCAGTTCGTCGCACGCGAACTCGACGTTCGCTGCCGCATCACCGAGCGCGGTCTGCACCCTCGACTGAAGTTGATCGGGAGGAAGGCTCATCGTGCGATCGTGCTCTGCCGCTTGATCTTGTTCTGCAACTGGATGATCCCGTAGAGCAGCGCCTCGGCGGTCGGCGGACAGCCTGGGACGTATATGTCCACCGGGACGATACGGTCGCAGCCGCGCACCACGGAATACGAATAGTGGTAGTAGCCGCCGCCGTTCGCGCATGAGCCCATGGAAATCACCCAGCGCGGCTCGGCCATCTGGTCATAGACCTTGCGCAGGGCCGGAGCCATCTTGTTGCACAGCGTGCCGGCGACGATCATCACGTCGGACTGGCGCGGGCTCGGGCGGAAGATCACGCCGAAGCGGTCCATGTCGTAGCGCGCCGCGCCCGCATGCATCATCTCGACCGCGCAGCAGGCAAGACCGAAGGTCATCGGCCAGAGCGATCCGGTGCGTGTCCAGTTGATCAGTTTGTCGGCCGAGGTGGTCACGAAGCCACGGTCGGCGCCCGGGAATACCGGCGCGGGCGCACCCGACTGCACACCTGCAGCGGGCATGGCGAGATCGCTCATCGGCTGCTCCTTTCGATGCCGCCGGTCATTCCCATTCCAGCGCACCCTTCTTCCATTCGTAGACGAAGCCCACCACCAGCACCATCAGGAAGATGAACATCGCACCGAGCCCGAACCACCCGATGTCTTCCAGCACCACCGCCCACGGAAACAGGAAGGCGATCTCGAGGTCGAACAGGATGAACAGGATGGCGACGAGGTAGTAGCGCACGTCGAACTTCATGCGCGCATCCTCGAACGCCTCGAAACCGCACTCGTAGGGCGACAGTTTCTCGGGATCGGGCCTGTTGGCGCCGGTCGCGGAACTGGCGATCCAGCCGACCAACGGAAGCACGAGCCCGAAAGCGAGCCCGACGCCGATGAACAACAGAATGGGCAGGTAACTTTCCAGCACAGCTAGCTCAACCGTCGACTATGCACATCTTTGGCCCCCCGGCTTACCCGGTACACCCTCGCGCGTCGGCCGGCCTGCCGGAGGTCGGCCGGACCGTGCGAGGGCCACGATAACGCAGCCGCTGCGCTCGTCCGGAACATCACGACCCGAACGAGTGGCGTGCGCTGCAATCACGCGTCTGGAGGCATCAGGCGCGGCGCGAGGGACCGCTTTGCGCCTTGCCATGCTGCCGATCCATCACTTTCGCCGGACCCATGCACTGCACGGAACCCGGAACTGCTGGTGCCCACGATCAGACTCGAACTGATACGGCTTTCGCCACTGCCCCCTCAAGACAGCGTGTCTACCAATTCCACCACGTGGGCAAACTGCCTGCGACCCCCGTATTGTCGCCTACTTTCGTCCTTCCGGGTTCATCCGTCCTGCGTTTTACTTCGGAATATCTTGCGCCTTCGATGCTCCGCCCTTTACGGCTTCGGCAGGAACGGAAGGCACCGGTACCGCGGGCGCACCAGCAGCCGGGGCACCCGGCACCGGGATCTGCGAGGCCGGCGTGGCCGGAGCCGCCGGCACCCGCTCCATCAGACCGCGAGAGGCACCGGTGTTGGCCGCGACATAGGTCAGCACAAGGCTCGTGATGAAGAATACCGTGGCCATGATCGCGGTCATCCGGCTCATGAAGTTGGCCGATCCGCTGGAACCGAACAGGCTGCCGGCCGAGCCGCTGCCGAATGCCGCGCCCATGTCGGCGCCCTTGCCCTGCTGAAGCAGCACGAAGACGACGATCGCGCCGGCGGCAAGCACGTGAAAGAGGAGGATGAAATTCTGGAGCATCTGGTGGATTCCTGTGGTTCCGGCAGTGCAGGCCGAGGGTAGCCGGCGAGGGTCAGGCGCAGGCGCGGCAGATGGGCTCGAAATCGGCCATCTTCAACGAGGCACCGCCGATGAGGCCGCCATCGACGTCGGGCATCGCGAAGAGTTCGGCGGCATTCGAAGCCTTGACGCTGCCGCCGTACAGCAGAGACACCGAGGCACCGGCCGGGCCGAGCCGTCTGCGCAGGAAGGCATGGACGGATTGAACCTGGTCGGGCGTTGCATTGCGGCCGGTGCCGATCGCCCACACCGGTTCGTAGGCGATCACGCATTGCGCGACATGGTCGTGGCCAAGCACTTCGATACAGACCGACAACTGGCCGGAGATCACGACCTCGGTCATGTCGGTCTCGCGTTCCTCGAGCGTCTCGCCCAGGCAGATGATCGGCGTCAGGCCGACGGCGAGGGCCGCGGCGGCCTTCCCGGCGACCTGCGCGCTGGTCTCGGAATGATGCGCCCGCCGCTCGGAGTGGCCAACGATCACGAACGATCCGCCGAAGTCGGCGATCATCGCCGCCGACACTTCGCCAGTATGCGCACCCGATGGGTGGACACTGACATCCTGCGCACCCCAGCGCACCGCACTCCCGGACAGGCGGTCTCGCGCCTGGGCAAGATAGGGAAACGGCACGCAGACCGCCACCTCGAGGGCCGCCGTGGCGCCAGCTGCCGCTGCCGGGAACGCCGACGCGCAGTCGCCCAGCAGCACCGCGTTTCCCGCCAGTGTGCCGTTCATCTTCCAGTTGCCCACGACGCGCCTCGTCCTCAACGCATCGTCCCCCAACGCCTGGTGCTCATATCGCCGGCACGCATCCCGCTTTTATCTGAAGTAGAACCGCGGGATTGTACCGGCCGAGACGCAGGCCGGTCAAACTTCGACGACTACGACTACGACTGCGGCAGCCGCGCCGTCGTCCCGGCGACGTCAGCCGAAGCGCCCGGTGATGTAATCCTCGGTCTGCTTGCTGGTCGGCTTGATGAAGATCGACTCGGTGACGCCGACCTCGATCAGCTCGCCGAGGTACATGTAGGCGGTGTAGTCGGACACCCGCGCGGCCTGCTGCATGTTGTGGGTGACGATGACGACCGTATAGTCACGCTTGAGTTCGTTGATCAGTTCCTCGATCTTCGCGGTGGAGATCGGGTCCAGTGCCGAGCAGGGCTCGTCGAGCAGCAACACTTCCGGCTTGATCGCAATGCCGCGCGCAATGCACAGTCGTTGCTGCTGGCCGCCGGACAGGCTGGTGCCGCTCTGGTGCAGCTTGTCCTTGACCTCTTTCCAGAGCGCCGCCTGGTTCAACGCCCACTCGACCCGCTCGTCCATGTCTGACCTGGACATCTTCTCGAAAAGACGCACGCCGAACGCGATGTTCTCGTAGATCGTCATCGGAAAGGGCGTCGGCTTCTGGAACACCATGCCGACCCGGGCACGGATCAGCGAGACATCGTCCTTGGTCGAAAGGATGTCCTCACCGTCGAGCAGCACCCGACCTTCCGCACGCTGCTCGGGGTACAGTTCGAACATGCGGTTGAGCACGCGCAGGAGCGTCGACTTGCCGCAGCCGGACGGACCGATGAAGGCGGTGACGCGCTTCTCCGGGATCGTCAGGTTGATGTTCTTCAGCGCATGGAACTTGCCGTAGTAGAAGTTGAGGTTGTCGACCAGTATCTTGGTCTGCTCGACCGAAGCGGGGACCTGCACCTGCGGCGCGTCGGTCGGCTTCTGGAGTTCTGCATTGAGCACGGTTCAGTCCTTCTTGCGGAACATGACGCGCGCGATGATATTCAGCGCGAGTACACCAAGGGTGATCAGGAAGACGCCGGTCCACGCCATCTTCTGCCAGTTCTCGAACGGGCTTAGCGCGAACTTGAAGATGGTCACCGGCAGGTTGGCCATGGGCTCGGAGAGGTCCATGCTCCAGAACTGGTTGGACAGGGCGGTGAACAGCAGCGGCGCGGTCTCGCCGGAGATGCGGGCGATCGCCAGCAGCACGCCGGTCACCACGCCGGCGCGCGCGGCCTTGAGCGTGACCAGCGTGATCACCCGCCACTTCGGCGCGCCGAGCGCGTACGCCGCCTCGCGCAGCTGATTCGGGATCAGCTGCAGCATGTTCTCCGTCGTGCGCACCACGACCGGTATGACGATAAGCGCCAGCGCGAGCACGCCGGCGAAACCGGAAAAGGTGCGCGTCTTCGCCACGATCACGGCGTAGATGAACAGACCGATCACGATCGACGGGGCCGACAGCAGGATGTCGTTGACAAAGCGCGTCACGTTGCCGAGCAACGTGCGCTGGCCGTATTCGCCCAGATACACCCCCGCCAGCACGCCGATCGGCGTGCCGATAAGCGTGGCCAGGCCCACGATCACCAGCGAACCGTAGATGGCGTTCGCCAGGCCGCCCCCCTCGACGTTGGGCGCCGGTGTCATCTCGGTGAAGATGGCAATCGAGAGGCCGCCGATGCCGCGGACCACGGTGTCGGCCAGGATCCAGATCAGCCACACCAGCCCGAACGCCATCGCGGTCAGCGACAGGCTCAGGGCGATGATGTTCACCAGCTTGCGGCGGCGATGCGCTGCCAGCCGCTGCGCGTTTGCCGCCAGCGCGCTCATGAACGCCCCCCTTCGGCACGTTCCAGGCGGGCGAGCAGCACCTTGGATGAGGTGAGAACGACGAACGTGATCAGGAACAGGATCAGCCCGAGCTGGATCAGCGACGCCTCGTGCAGGCTGCCTGGATTGGCCTCGGAAAACTCGTTCGCGAGCGCCGAGGTGATGCTGTTCGCGGCATCGAAAAGCGACACACTGTTCAGCTGGTTCACGTTACCGATCACGAAGGTGATCGCCATCGTCTCGCCCAGGGCGCGGCCGAGGCCGAGCATGATGCCGCCGATCACGCCAGCCTTGGTGTACGGCAGCACGATGCGCCAGACGACTTCCCAGGTTGTCGCGCCAAGGCCATACGCGGACTCCTTCAGCATCGGCGGCGTCACCTCGAACACGTCGCGCATCACCGAGGCGATGAACGGGATGATCATGATCGCCAGGATCACGGACGCGCACAGGATGCCGATACCTACCGGCGGGCCCTGGAACAATGCGCCGAGCCCGGGCACGTCGCCGAAAGCCTTCTGCAGGGGAATCTGCACGTAATCGGAGAAGATGGGCGCGAACACCAGCAGGCCCCACATGCCGTAGACGATGGACGGAATGGCCGCCAGCAACTCGATGGCCGTGCCGAGCGGACGCCGCAACCAGCCCGGCGACAGCTCTGTCAGAAAGATCGCAATGCCGAAGCTGACAGGCACCGCGATCAGCAGCGCAATGAGCGACGTCACCAGCGTGCCGTAGATCATCACCAGCCCGCCGAAACGCTCCTTCACCGGGTCCCATTCAGCTGTCCAGAGGAAGGACAGGCCGAATTCGCGCATGGACGGGATCGCGCCCGCGACCAGGGAAAGAAGGATTCCGAGCAGAAGCCCGAGGGTAATCAGCGCGGCACCGGTCGTCAGGACGGCGAAGACCTGGTCGCCAAGCCGGTCGTCACGACGAATTGCTGTTGGTGCCGGGGGGCGCGGCTCTGCAGTCTGGTCAGTTGCACTTACGGGCAGGATCGCCGCCATCACATTCTCCCGGCTTCGGACGAAGGAACGGGACCGGTTCTTCCACCGGCCCGTCCAAGGGACAGGAAACCGCCGCTACTTCGTCGGTACCGGCTTGCCGTTCGTATCGCGCATCTCGCTCCAGAGAGCCCGTACCGACTTCACGACGCTCGGCGGCATCGGCACGTAGTCGAGTTCGAGAGCCGTCTTGCTGCCATTCTCGTATGCCCAGTCGAAGAAGCGAACTACTGCCGTCGCATTCTCGGGACGTTCCTGGACGCGATGCATCATGATGAACGTCGCGCCGGTAATCGGCCAGGCATCCTTGCCACGCTGGTTGGTCAGGATCTGGTAGAACGATTTCGACCAGTCGGCACCTGCGGCCGCAGCGGCAAACGTCAGATCATCTGGAGCGACGAAATTGCCTGCAGCATTGCCCATCAGCGCATAGGGCAGCTTGTTCTGCCGTGCATACGAGTATTCGACGTAACCGATCGAGTTCGGCAGGCGCTGCACGAACGCGGTCACGCCCTCGTTGCCCTTGCCACCGGCGCCCGTAGGCCAGTTGACCGAGGCGCCCTCGCCCACCTTCGACTGCCACTCTGCGCTGACCTTCGACAGGTAGTTGGTGAAGATGAAGGTCGTCCCGGAGCCGTCGGCGCGCCGCACCGGCGCGATCTGCGCGTCCGGCAGCTTGACACCCGGATTGAGCTTGACGATCACCGGGTCGTTCCAGCGGGTGATCTTGCCCAGATAGATGTCGGCCAGGATCTCGCCGGTCAGCCGAAGCTGGCGCGCCTGCAGGCCGGCAATGTTGATGATCGGCACTACGCCGCCGATGACCGTGGGGAACTGGAACAGTCCGTCCTTGGCCAGTTCCTCATCGGTGAGCGGCACGTCCGACGCGCCGAAAAACACCGTCTTGCCACGGATCTGGCGCAGACCGCCACCGGATCCGATCGACTGGTAGTTCATGCGCACGCCGGTGGCCTTGTTGTAATCAGCGGCCCAGCGCGCGTACAGCGGCGCAGGGAAGGTCGCGCCGGCGCCGGTGATCTCGGTAACCTGGGCGATCGCAGCCGAGGCTGCCACGAAAGTCAACGTGGCGGTTGCGGCGGCAAGCAGGCGGCTCAGTTTCATGTCGTCGATTTCCTCTTCGTCTGGTTTGCGGCCGAGTCTAGCGCCACCACATGACAGGACTGTTACTGTCAAATCCCCACGCCGAAGGCTTCAGCCAGCCTTGCCGATCGCCGCCGCGATCGATTCGGCGCAGCCGCGCGACAACGATTCCCTGTCCGACTCGACCATCACCCGCACCACCGGCTCGGTCCCCGATGGCCGCAACAGCACGCGTCCGCGCGATCCCAGCGCCTCGCCGGCATCGGCCACTGCCTTCACAACGTCAGGATCGTCGCGGTAGGCCGCCGGCTTGTCGGTGCGGACGTTGATGAGTACCTGCGGGAACAACACCAGCGAACCCGCGATCTCGGCCAGGGTCCGCTGCCCTCGCTGCATTGCAGCAAGCACCTGCAGCGCCGAGACGATGCCGTCGCCGGTGGTATGGCGGTCGAGACAGAGGATATGCCCGGAATTTTCGCCACCGACCTGCCAGCCGCGCGCGCGCAACTGCTCGAGCACGTAGCGGTCGCCGACCGCCGCGCGCGCGAACGGAATGCCGCGCGCCGCCAGCGCGCGCTCAAGCGCGAGGTTCGTCATCAGCGTACCGACCACGCCACCGACCAGCTCGCCGTGCTCGTGGCGATCGACCACGATCGCATGCAGCAGCTGGTCGCCGTCGTAGACGGTGCCGTCCTGGTCGCACATCAGCAGACGGTCGCCGTCGCCGTCCAGCGCGATGCCGAGGTGGGCGCGATTGGCCTTCACCGCGTCGCGCAGCGCGGCCGGATGGGTCGCCCCGAAGCTGCGGTTGATATTGAAGCCGTCGGGCTGGTTGCCGATCGGGATCACATCGGCGCCCAGTTCGTGGAACACCGGCCCGGCGACATGGTAGGTCGCGCCATGGGCAGAATCGACCACGATGCGAAGCCCGCGCAGGTCGCGCTCGGCCGGGAAGGTGCCCTTGCAGAACTCGATGTAGCGCCCGCCGGCATCGGTGATCCGCCGCGCGCGGCCAAGACTGGCGGATTCGCGCGTGATCATCGGTTCATCTACCACCCGCTCTATCTCGAGCTCGACCGCGTCCGGCAGCTTGTTGCCATCGCCGGAGAAAAACTTGATGCCGTTGTCCTCGTACGGATTGTGCGAGGCACTGATCACGATACCTGCCGACAGACGCAGCGCGCGCGCGAGGTAGGCGACCGCGGGCGTCGGCATCGGACCACACAGGTATACATCGACCCCGGCGGCAGACAGCCCGGCCTGCAGAGCGGATTCGAGCATGTAACCGGACACACGCGTGTCCTTGCCGATGACCACCGCCGGCTGCGCCGGCGCGCGGCCCGGCCCGGGCGTGGAGCCCTCGCCGGGCTGCTCGGCGAAGCCCGCCAGCACGCGGCCGGCGGCATTGCCCAGGCGCATCACGAAATCAGGGGTGATCGGGGGCTGGCCTACGCGGCCGCGCACGCCGTCGGTGCCGAAGTACTTGCGGGTCAAGGGTGAGGTCTTGTGCCTGTGGGGTTGGACGCGTCGAGCGCGCGCCAGACAGAAAGGGCATCCCGCGTCTCGCGCACGTCGTGGACCCTGATTATGTCAGCGCCGTGCAGCGCGCACCACAGAGCGCCGCCGACGCTGGCCGCCAGCCGTTCGCCGGTCGCCCGCCCGGTGAGCGCACCGAGCATCGACTTGCGCGACAGGCCGACCAGCACAGCGCAGCCGAGCTGGCGAAAACGCGGCAGGGCATGCAGCAGCGCCACGTTGTGCTCGAGCGTCTTGCCGAAACCGATGCCGGGGTCCACCGCGATCCGCTCGCGCACGACGCCCGCGTGGACCAGCGCATCCACCCGGCCGGACAGGAAAGCGTAGACCTCGGCCACGACGTCGTCGTAACGCGGCTCGCGCTGCATCGTCGCCGGCGTGCCCTGCATGTGCATCACGCAGACGCCCGCCTCGCTCTCGGCCAGCGTCTCCAGGGCACCCGGCGTACGCAGGCCCTGGATGTCGTTGATGATCGACGCGCCGGCGGCGATCGCGGCACTCATCACCGCCGGCTTCACTGTATCGACCGAGATCGGCACGCCGGCGTCGACCAGCCCTTCGATCACCGGCAACACCCTCTGCATCTCGTCCGACACGCTGACCTCGGCCGCACCGGGGCGGGTCGACTCACCGCCGACGTCGAGGATGTCCGCACCCTCGTCGACCAGCGTCCCGCCGTGCGCCAGCGCCGCTGCGGCATCGAGGAACTTGCCGCCGTCGGAGAACGAATCGGGCGTGACGTTGATCACGCCCATCAGGCGGGGCACGTCGAGCGACAGGCGATACCGCCCGCAGCTCCAGTATCGGCGCACGGAACCGTCCCTGCGTGCGTGCTCAGGCCTCGGTCGCGGGCGTCGTGGACGGCGCGGGCGCACTCGGCGTGGAGGCGTTGCCACCACCCGGCGACGAGGCCGGCGGCTGGGACGGCTTCGGCGGACGCGGCGGGCGACCTTCCATGATGTCCTGTATCTGCTCGGCATCGATCGTCTCGAACTCGAGCAGGGCATTGGCCATCGCATGCATCTTGTCGGAGTTCTCTTCGATCAGCCGGCGCGCCAGCGTGTACTGCTGGTCGATGATGCGTCGGATCTCGGCGTCCACCTGCTGCATGGTTGCCTCGGACACGTTCTTGTGCGTGGTGATCGAGCGGCCGAGGAACACTTCGCCCTCGTTCTCGCCATACACCATGGTGCCAAGCTCCTTGCTCATGCCCCACTGGGTAACCATCTTGCGTGCAAGGTCGGTGGCCCGCTCGAAGTCGTTCGAGGCGCCGGTGGTCATCTGGCCCATGAACACTTCTTCGGCGATACGACCGCCGAACAACACGGCGATGTTCTGCAGGATCTGCTCGCGGTCCATGCTGTAGCGGTCTTCGACCGGCAGCTGCATGGTGACGCCGAGGGCGCGGCCGCGCGGGATGATGGTGACCTTGTGTACCGGGTCGGTCTTGTCGAGCATGCGCGCGACCAGTGCATGGCCGGACTCGTGGTACGCGGTATTCTTGCGCTCGTGTTCGGGCATGACCATCGACCGGCGCTCAGCGCCCATCATGATCTTGTCCTTGGCCTTCTCGAAGTCGTCCATGTCGACCAGGCGTTTGTTCTTGCGCGCGGCAAACAGCGCGGCCTCGTTCACCAGGTTGGCGAGGTCGGCACCGGAGAAGCCGGGGCAGCCGCGTGCCAGGATGTCCGCCCGCACGTCCGGCGAAATCGGAACCTTGCGCATGTGCACCTGGAGGATCTGCTCGCGGCCCCGGATGTCGGGCAGCGGCACCACCACCTGGCGGTCGAAGCGGCCCGGGCGCAGCAGCGCCGGATCGAGCACATCCGGACGATTGGTCGCGGCGATGACGATCACGCCGACCGCGCCCTCGAAACCATCCATCTCGACCAGCAGCTGGTTGAGGGTCTGCTCGCGCTCGTCGTTGCCACCACCCAGCCCGGCACCGCGCTGGCGGCCGACGGCATCGATCTCGTCGATGAACAGGATGCACGGTGCATGCTTCTTCGCCTGCTCGAACATGTCGCGCACCCTCGCCGCACCGACGCCGACGAACATCTCGACGAAGTCCGAACCCGAGATCGAGAAGAATGGCACCTTGGCTTCGCCGGCGATCGCCTTGGCGAGCAGCGTCTTGCCGGTACCCGGGCTGCCGACCATCAACACGCCGCGCGGGATGCGGCCACCCAGCTTCTGGAACTTGGACGGGTCGCGCAGGAAATCGACCAGCTCGGACACTTCTTCCTTCGCCTCTTCGCAGCCGGCCACGTCGACGAAGGTGATCTGATTGCTGTTCTCGTCGTGCAGCTTGGCCCGGCTCTTGCCGAACGAGAACGCCCCGCCCCGCCCGCCGCCCTGCATCTGGCGCATGAAGAACACCCAGACCGCGATCAGCAGCAGCATCGGGAACCAGGAGACGAAGATATTCATCAGCAGCGACGGCTCTTCCTCCGGCTTCGCCTCGATGATCACGCCGCTCTTCAGCAGGTCGCTGACCAGCCATGGATCGGAAGGGGAGTAGGTGACGAAGCGCTTGCCGTCGCTGCGCAGGCCCTTGATGACCCGGCCCTCGATGGTGACCTTGGCAACACGGCCCGCCTTCACCTCTTCGATGAACTGGGAGTACTCCAGCGTGTTGCTCTGGACCTGGCGCGTGTTGAACTGCTGGAAAACGGTCATGAGCACAAGGGCTATGACCAGCCAGATCGCGACGTTCTTCACGAGGTTGTTCAAGCGCTGCTCCTGCTGGGGTCACGTGCGGGCGATGACCCGCGCGAAAGCGAACATTCTAAACCTGAAACCTGCCGGGTACGGCCCCGGCCCTGCCCCGACCAACGCGGCCAGCCCTGACTGTGCTGCCTGATGCATCCATATCGACCAAAACCGGCGTGCCTGCAGCGCTTTAGCCGCCTGCCGGCCGTTTCAGCTGACGGCCCAGCAGGAACTGCTCGCTGCTGCGGTCGCGCGAGGCCGCCGGCTTGCGGCTGGCGACCGTCCTGAAGGTTTCCATCATCTGTGCCCGGAAATCCGGGTAACCCGCACCCTGGAATGTCTTTACCAGAAAGGCGCCGCCCGGGGCCAGCCGTCCGCGGGCGAACTCCAGCGCCAGTTCTGCCAGGTTCACCGCGCGCGCCTGGTCCATCGACGCGATACCCGAGATATTGGGGGCCATGTCGGAAAGCACAAGGTCGACCGGCCGGCCGGCAAGCCGGGCATCGATCTGCGCCAGAACTGCATCGTCGGTGAAATCGCCCTGAATGATCTCCACGCCGGGCAGCGGTTCGATCTCCAGCAGGTCGACCGCGATCAGCCGGCCAGCCGGCTGGATGCGCTTCACGGCGTACTGGGCCCAACTGCCCGGCGCTGCGCCGAGGTCGATCACCGTCGCGCCCGGCCGCAGGAGGCGGTCCTTGCCGTCGATCTCGGTCAGCTTGTAGACCGCCCGGGACCGGAACCCTTCCTTGCGCGACAACAGGACGTAGGCGTCGTTCTCGTGTTCCCTGAGCCAGGTGTTGCTGCTGTTCGAGCGTTTCATCGCCGTGCCGGTCCGTCAACGGCCCCACGCGGGATGCGCTGGCCGGCCGTGCAGATTACACTTCGCGACCCTGCCGTGCCGGAGCACCGATGCCTGCAATCGAACTCACCCCCGCCGAGCGCAAGGCGCTGAAGGCCGACGCCCATGCTCTGTCGCCAGTCGCCGCGATCGGCAAGGCCGGCATCACGCCGGCCGTCCTGAAGGAAATCGACCTCTGCCTGCGCAGCCATGCGTTGATCAAGGTGCGCGCCGGCTCCGACGAACGAGAAGAGCGGGCCGGCTGGCTGCACGCTCTTTCAGAGCAACTCGACTGCGCACCGGTGCAGTCGATCGGCCGCGTGCTCGTGCTGTGGCGTCCGAAGCCGGACGAACCGGCAGCAGCGCCGTCGCGTTCACGCAAGCCGGCGGGTCCGGCGCGCAAGCGCACCAAGCGCGCCTACCAGTCACACTGAGCCCCGGTAGCGCGGCACGCTGCGGCACTGCCCGCCCAGGCTGCCAGCCGGAGCCCGGCAGAGGTGCCCCGGATCAGCGCAGGCCGGTACGCTGCAGCAGCACCATGGCGACCGCCAGCATGCACTGCACCAGGTAGAGCACGCTGGACACGCCGTGCCAGGTGCCGAAGCGCTCCCGGAACACGCTCTCGACGATTTCCTTGGCCAATTGCTGCTCACGCAGCCCGGCCAGGATCGGCTGTACGCCGAACTTTCCGACCAGCACCAGGGCCAGCATCAGCAGCACCACCCAGGTGAAGCCCTGACGGAACGCCGAGCCACCGAAGCGTACGATACGGAACAGCAACAACCAGGATGCGCAGCCGATGCCGATCCACGCCACGCTGTCGAACAGCACCCCGGCGAGGCGTCCGGCGAGAGCGCGGTCGTCCAGCACCGAGAACAACGTCGGCGCGACCAGCAGGCCGACGGCCCAGAGGGCCCCTGCCCAGCCCGCGACCGCAAGCCAGTGCAGTGCTTCACCAAGCCGTTTCAATCGGACCGCCTCAGATGTACTTGACGTCGAGCACTTCGTACTCGCGTGCGCCACCAGGGGCCTGGACCTCGGCGATGTCGCCGGCATACTTGCCGATCAGTGCACGCGAGATCGGCGACGAAATGCTGATCTTGCTCTGCTTGATGTCGGCCTCGTCGTCTCCGACGATCTGGTAGGTCACCACGTCACCGGAGGCGAGGTCCTCCAGTTCCACCGTGGCGCCGAACACGACCCGCCCTTCTGCGTCGAGCAGCCGGGGGTCGATCACCTGCGCGTTGGACAGCTTGCCCTCGAGTTCCGCGATGCGGCCTTCGATGAAACCCTGACGTTCCTTTGCCGCATCGTACTCGGCGTTCTCGGACAGGTCGCCATGCGCACGCGCCTCGCTGATCGCTGCGATCACTTCATGCCGTGCCACGGTCTTCAGGTGGTGAAGTTCGGCGCGCATCTTCTCCGCGCCGATAACGGTCACCGGAACAGTCGCCATCGGGACAGCCTCGATATGGTTGGTTGGAAAGGCGGCGCCTGTCAGGCAGCCAGCGAACGGTGCAGGCCCTGCAGGTCGTAAACCTTCATGCCGCGGATATCGCGCATGCCATAGGCTGCCGCTCGGGCACCGGCGACAGTGGTGAAGTTGGCGATGCGGCTCTGCAGCCCAGCCGCACGGATCGAGTACGAATCCTGGATCGCGGCACGCTTCTCCTCGACCGTATTGATGATCATCGCGATCTCGCCGTTCTTGATCATGTCGACGCAGTGCGGCCTGCCCTCGGTCACCTTGTTCACCGCTGCGACCGGCAGCCCTGCCGCCTCGAGCGCCGCAGCGGTACCACGGGTCGCGATCAGCGAGAAGCCGAGTTCATGCAGCACGCGCGCGACATCGATGATCTTCGGCTTGTCGGCGTCGCGCACGCTGATGAATACCTTGCCGCTGCGCGGCAGGCGCTCGCCGGCAGCCATCTGCGCCTTCACGAAGGCTTCGGCAAAGCTTTCGCCGACGCCCATCACCTCGCCGGTCGATTTCATCTCGGGGCCAAGGATCGAGTCGGCGCCGAGGAACTTGGCGAACGGGAAGACCGCCTCCTTCACCGAGAAGAAGTGCGGTACGACTTCCTTCGTCACGCCCTGCGTCGCGAGCGAGATACCGGCCATGCAGCGCGCGGCGATCTTCGCGAGCGGCAACCCGGTTGCCTTCGACACGAACGGCACCGTACGCGACGCACGCGGATTCACCTCGAGCACGTAGATCTGGTCGCCTTCGGGCGTCGACTGGATCGCGAACTGCACGTTCATCAGACCGACCACCTTCAGCGCCTTCGCCATCGCCACCGTCTGCGCGCGCAGTTCGTCCTGCAGCGCCGGGGACAGGCTGTACGGCGGCAGCGAACAGGCCGAATCGCCCGAATGCACGCCGGCCTGCTCGATGTGCTCCATCACGCCACCGATCAGCACCACCTTGCCGTCGCTCACCGCGTCGACGTCGACTTCGATCGCGTCGTTCAGGAATCGGTCGAGCAGCACCGGCGAATCGTTGGACACCTTCACTGCCTCGCGCATGTAGCGCTCGAGGTCCGCCTGCCGGTGCACGATCTCCATCGCCCGCCCGCCGAGCACGTAGCTAGGACGCACTACCAGCGGATAGCCGATCTCTTCGGCCAGCGCGATCGCCTTCGGCGCGCTGCGCGCGGTCCGGTTGGGCGGTTGCTTGAGCTTCAGCTTGTGGATCAGCTTCTGGAACCGCTCGCGGTCTTCCGCGACGTCGATCGAGTCGGGCGAGGTGCCGATGATCGGCACGCCGCAGCGCTCGAGGTCGCGCGCGAGCTTCAGCGGCGTCTGGCCGCCGAACTGCACGATCACCCCGAACGGCTTCTCGATGGCGACGATCTCGAGCACGTCTTCCAGCGTCAGTGGCTCGAAGTACAACCGGTCGGAGGTGTCGTAGTCGGTCGACACGGTCTCCGGGTTACAGTTGACCATGATGGTCTCGAAGCCGTCCTCGCGCAGCGCGAGCGCGGCGTGCACGCAGCAGTAATCGAACTCGATGCCCTGCCCGATGCGGTTCGGCCCGCCGCCGAGCACCATGATCTTCCGGTTCGACGTCGGATGCGACTCGCATTCCTCGTCGTAGGTGGAATACATGTAGGCGGTGGACGTGGCGAACTCGGCCGCGCAGGTATCGACCCGCTTGTAGACCGGGCGGATGCCGAAGCCGTGGCGCCGTTCGCGCACCGCATCCTCGGTGGCCTTCGTCAGGTAGGCAAGCCGACGGTCGGAGAACCCCTTGCGCTTGAGCATCCGGAGTTCCACCGGATCGAGGTCCTCGAGCGCACGCTTCTCGATCGACAACTCGAGGTCGACCAGTTCCTTGATCTGCACCAGGAACCAGGGGTCGATGCGGGTCAGTCGATGCACCTCGTCGAGCGACATGCCGACGCCGAACGCATCGGCCAGGAACCACAGCCGCTCCGGCCCGGGATAGGTCAGTTCATCCGCGATCGTCTCGGCATCGACCGTCTTCAGGTTGAAGCCGTCGACGCCGGTCTCGAGCCCGCGCAGCGCCTTCTGCAGCGACTCCTGGAAGGTGCGGCCCATGGCCATCACCTCGCCGACAGACTTCATCTGCGTGGTCAGCCGCGAATTGGCCTGCGGGAATTTCTCGAATGC
The DNA here is from genome assembly GCA_020248265.1 of Rhodocyclaceae bacterium. Taxonomy (NCBI): domain Bacteria; kingdom Pseudomonadati; phylum Pseudomonadota; class Betaproteobacteria; order Rhodocyclales; family Rhodocyclaceae; species Rhodocyclaceae bacterium. The sequence continues at coordinate 381,508 of JADCHX010000011.1, read as the reverse complement.
GAACCGGGGTACCTTGGTGACCACGTAGTCGATCGACGGCTCGAACGAGGCTGGCGTAGCGCCACCGGTGATCTCGTTGCGCAACTCATCGAGCGTGTAGCCGACTGCCAGCTTGGCGGCAACCTTGGCGATCGGGAAACCGGTGGCCTTGGAAGCCAGCGCCGACGAGCGCGACACCCGCGGATTCATCTCGATGATCACCATCCGGCCGTCGGCCGGATTGATCGCGAACTGCACGTTCGAGCCACCGGTCTCGACGCCGATCTCGCGCAGGCAGGCGATCGAGGCGTTGCGCAGGATCTGGTATTCCTTGTCGGTGAGCGTCTGCGCCGGCGCGACGGTGATCGAGTCGCCGGTATGGACGCCCATCGGGTCGAGGTTCTCGATCGAGCAGACGATGATGCAGTTGTCGTTGCGGTCGCGCACGACCTCCATCTCGAATTCTTTCCAGCCGATCACCGACTCCTCGACCAGCACCTCCTTGGTCGGCGAAGCCTCCAGGCCGCGCTCGATGATCGCGACGAATTCTTCGCGGTTGTAGGCGATGCCCCCGCCAGTGCCGCCGAGGGTGAACGAGGGTCGGATGATCGTCGGGTAACCGACGACCGCCTGAACCTGCAGCGCCTCTTCCATGCTGTGGGCGAGTGCGGAACGGGGGCTCGCCAGGCCGATCTTCGCCATCGCCCGCTTGAACTTCTCGCGGTCTTCCGCCTTGTCGATCGCCTCGCGCGAGGCGCCGATCATCTCGACACCATGCTTCTCGAGCACGCCATGCTTCGCGAGGTCGAGCGCGCAGTTGAGCGCCGTCTGGCCGCCCATCGTCGGCAGCAGTGCGTCGGGCTTCTCGATCTCGATCACGCGTTCGACCATCTGCCAGGTGATCGGCTCGATGTAGGTCGCATCGGCCAGCCCCGGGTCGGTCATGATGGTCGCCGGATTGGAGTTGACCAGGATCACCCGGTACCCCTCGTCGCGCAGCGCCTTGCACGCCTGCGCGCCGGAATAGTCGAACTCGCACGCCTGGCCGATGACGATGGGACCAGCCCCGATGATCAGGACGCTCTTGATGTCCGTACGCTTAGGCACCGCGCACCTCCATCAGGCGGATGAACCGGTCGAACAGGTAGTCGACGTCATGCGGCCCGGGGCTCGCTTCCGGGTGCCCCTGGAAGCAGAACGCCGGACGGTCGGTACGCTCGAAACCCTGCAGGCTGCCGTCGAACAACGACACGTGCGTGACGCGCGCGGTGGACGGCAAGGTATCGGCATCGACCTGAAAGCCGTGATTCTGGCTGGTGATCATCACGCGTTTCGTGTCGAGGTCCTGTACCGGATGGTTCGCCCCGTGGTGGCCGAACTTCATCTTGCGAGTCTTCGCGCCACTGGCGAGGCCGAGCAGCTGGTGACCGAGGCAGATGCCGAACAGCGGCACTTCATGGTCGAGCAGCGTGCGGATCGCGGCGATCGCGTAGCCGCAGGGTTCCGGATCTCCGGGGCCATTGGACAGGAACACCCCATCGGGCTTCATGGCCAGCACGTCGGCTGCCGGCGTCTGCGCAGGCACGACGGTAAGGCGGCAGGCGCGCGAAGCCAGCATGCGCAGAATGTTGCGCTTGACCCCGAAATCGTAGGCCACCACGTGGAATCGTGGATCGGGCGGTGTCGAATGGCCGCTGCCGAGTGCCCATACACCCTCGGTCCAGGCATACGGGGCGGCGCAGGTGACATCCTTCGCGAGATCCATCCCGGCGAGGCCACTGAACCCGCGTGCCGCCGCGACCGCGCGGCCGGCGTCGAGCGTGGCAGCCGGGGCCGCTGCGGCGACCAGGCAGCCGCCCTGTGCTCCCTTCTCGCGCAGGATGCGGGTGAGCTTCCGGGTGTCGATCTCGGCGATGCCGGGCACGCCGGCTGCCTCGAGACAGGCCGTCAGCGATTGCGTCGAGCGAAAGTTGCTCGCGACCATCGACAGGTCACGGACGATCAGTCCGGCAGCAAAGACGCTCGCGGACTCCATGTCTTCCGGGTTGATGCCGACGTTGCCGATGTGGGGGCAGGTCAGGGTGACGATCTGACCAGCGTACGACGGGTCGGTCAGGATTTCCTGATAGCCTGACATCGACGTGTTGAACACGACTTCCCCGATCGATTCGACCGGTGCACCGATCGACACACCGTGGAAAATCGTTCCGTCGGCAAGCGCGAGCATGGCGGGCGGACGGGTTGACACGACAGAACCTCTCCAGACTTGGACGGCGGGCACGCTCCGGAGCGCGCACCGCTGCTTGCGGCCCGGGGGCAGCATGCGGATGGGTGCGAACAGCCCGCTGACGTGGCCCTCTGGGCCGTATACATGGCAAGCGGGACTGGCACGTGCACGTCCGGCGGGAAACACCCGGACATTCTCACGCCGTCCCGCAGAATATTTCGCGAATTATACGCGAACGGCCGCCCTTCGCCTACCGCCGGGGGAACCGCCTCAGTGCCCGCGCAGTCCGAGCACGTCCTGCATGTCATAGAGCCCCGGCGCGCGCCCATCGAGCCAGCGTACGGCGCGCAGCGCGCCCAGCGCATAGTTGGCGCGGCTGGAAGAACGATGCGTGATCTCGAGGCGCTCGCCGGCCCCGGCGAAGAACACGGTATGGTCTCCGACGATGTCTCCGCCCCGCGCCGAGTGGAACCCGATCTCGCGCACGGTACGCTCGCCGGTCACCCCCTCGCGGCCATGTACCGCGTCGGTCGCAAGGTCGCGGCCGAGCGCAGCCGCCGCGACCTCGCCCAGGCGCATCGCAGTGCCCGAGGGGGCATCGATCTTGTGCCGGTGATGGATCTCGAAGACCTCGACGTCGTAGGCATCGCCCAGGATGCGCGCCGCGGTCTCGACCAGCTTGAACGCCACGTTCACGCCGACGCTCATGTTGGGTGCGAACACCAGGGGGATTTCGCCAGCCGCCTGCGCGAGGCGGCCGCGCCCCGCCGCATCGAACCCAGTGGTACCAATCACCATCGATACGCCAGCAGCGCGGCAGGCATCGAGATGCGCAAGGGTCGCAACCGGCAGCGTGAAGTCGACCAGGGCATGCGCACCGTCGAGGGCGTGCGCGACATCGCTGCCGATCACCACGCCAGTGTGCACACCGGCACCGTCGCCGGCGTCGCGGCCGATCGAAGGACTGTCGGCACGGTCGAGTGCGGCATGCAGTCGCAGGTGGGGTGCGCGCGCGACCGCCTCGATCAGGGTACGACCCATCCTGCCGGATGCACCGGCGATCACCACGTTCAGTGTACGGTCCATCTGCTGCCTCATCTGTTGGGTGCGGCCGGGGCCGGCGGTACCGTACCGGAACCGGCAACCACGTCACCGTCGATGCGCGCCAGCTGATCGCCATCGAAGATCACCGTGACCCGCCGCTGCTGCGGTGCCTGTCCCTGGCGCCGGAGGAAATAGACGTAGTCCCAGCGGTCGTTGCGAAAAACGTCGACCACCAGCGGCGTGCCGAGCAGGAACCTCACCTGGGAACGGGTCATACCCAGCTTGAGCTTCGACAGCGATTCCTGTTCGATGACGTTGCCCTGCTGCAGCGGCGGCGAGTACGGCGTGGGCATGCGCACGCTGCAGCCGGCGAGCCCGAGGGCGATGGCGCCCGCCGCCACGAGCAGGCGAAAGGAACTGCCGCCGCCGCGGTGGTGCGACGAAACCGATTCGATGACGAGGCTGGACGGCATGGGGCGGGCTGGCCGAAGCGGGACGCGCCGGCGCTGGATTCGAGGTCGTATATGATACCTATCCTGGTAATGCGACCGCACGGAAGATGGTCTAATGGGCAAATCGCAGGAACTGAAGACGATCGGCCTCAAGGTAACGACCCCGCGGTTGCGCATCCTGAACCTGTTCGAGACGAGCCAGGTCCGGCATATGACCGCCGAAGAGGTCTACCGGCAACTCTCGAAAGACGGCATCGATATCGGGCTGGCGACGATCTACCGCGTCCTCACCCAGTTCGAACAGGCGGGCCTGCTCGAACGGCATCACTTCGAAGGCGGGCGGGCCGTGTTCGAACTCAAGCAGGACGGCCACCACGACCACCTGGTCTGCCTGCAGTGCGGCCGGGTCGAGGAGTTCTACGACCCGCAGATCGAGCGGCGCCAGGAGAAGGTCGCGGCGGAACGCGGCTTCGCGATCGTCGATCACTCCCTCTACCTCTACGCGGAGTGCCGCACCCCGGACTGCCCGCACCGCAGCCAGCCGGCGTAAGCCGTCGGGACGCACGGCCCGGCAGTACGGCAGCATCAACCCGCGGCCGCGTCCTCGCGCGCCTGGCGCAGGAGTTCGTCTGCGTGCTGGCGCGTGGTGGCAGTGATGCGTACGCCACCGAGCATCCGGGCGATCTCGTCGACGCGTGCGGCGGCGTCCAGCGGCTCGACGCGACTGACCGTCTGCCCGTCCACCACCCGCTTCGCCACCTGGTACTGGTGCGCCGCGCTGGCCGCGACCTGCGGCAGGTGGGTCACGCACATCACCTGGTGCGTACGGCCCAGTTCCCGCAGCAGGCGCCCGACGATCTCGGCGACCCCGCCGCCGATACCGGCATCCACCTCGTCGAACACGAGCAGCGGTACGTGCGTGGCTGCGCTGGTGACCTTTCGCAGGGCAAGGCTGATCCGCGACAGCTCACCACCGGAGGCCACCGCGGCGAGTGCCGCCGGCGGCATTCCCGGATTGGCGGATACGCGGAACTCGACGGTCTCGTCGCCATGCGGGCTGCCCGGAGAATCGACCGGCACGGACGCGGTCGCGGACACCGTGCTCTTGGCCTTCGCCGGGGCGGAGGTGCCGCGAACCCGGGACGCCGGCTGCAGCGAAGCGGACGGCGCTGCCGGTTGGGCGGGCAGGCCCTGGCCCGCGGCAGCGCCGACCGGCTGCAGCACCACCTCGAACCGGCCGCCAGCCATCGCCAGCGTCTGCATCGCCTCGGTGACGGCCGAGGCGAGACGCGCCGCCACGCGCTGCCGCGCCCGGGTCAGCAGCGCGGCGGCCTCCTTGTAGGCGGTGCGGGCCGAAGCCTCCGCGGCGGCGAGCGCACGCGGATCGGCGGCCCGGTCGAGCTGGCGCAGTTCAGCGTCCAGTCGTACGCGGAGCAGGCCCAGTTCGGCCGGCGCGACACGGAACTTGCGCGCGGCGTCGTGCACGGCTTCGATGCGGGCGTCGAGTTCCCGCAGCCGCGCCGGATCGATGTCGAGCCGGTCGCGGTAATGGCGCAGTTCGCGCACCGCTTCCTTGAGCTGCGCATCGGCCCCGGCCATCAGCTCGAGAGAAGCCTCGGCCTCGCGGTCGACGCTGGCACTGTCGCGCAGCCGCGCGAGCACGGCCGACACCTGAACAAGCGCGGACCCCTCGCCATCGCCGAGCGCGGCGAGCGCGTATTCCGCCGACTCGATCAGCGCCGCCGCGTTGCCCAGCCGCGCATGCTCCTGGTTGACCGCTTCCCATTCGCCGGCATCGAACGCGAGCGTCGCGAGCTGTGCGGTCTGCCATTCGAGTTCTTCGCGCCGCTGCGCCAGCTCGGCCTGCCCTCGCTCGGCCTCCTGGCGGGCGCGCCTGGCAGCCTGCCACGCCTGCCAGGCGGTGCCCGCCCGCGCCAGCAGGTCGGGGTGGCCACCGAAGCCGTCGAGGATCGCCCGCTGCTCGGCCGGCCGCGCCAGCGACTGATGCGAATGCTGCCCGTGGATGTCGACCAGCTGCTCGCCCAGTTCGCGCAACTGTCCGAGCGTGACGCTGCGGCCGTTGATGTACGCACGCGAACGGCCGCCGGCATCGACCACCCGCCGCAGCAGGCAGCCCTCCCCGTCGGGATCCGACAGTTCACGCGCCGCGAGCCATTCCGCAACGCCCGGTTCGCCCGCGATGTCGAATTCGGCCGACAGCTCGGCCCGCTCACGACCGGGACGCACCACGCCCGGATCCGCCCGGCCGCCAAGCAGCAGTCCGAGCGCATCGATCAGGATCGACTTGCCCGCGCCGGTCTCGCCTGTCAACGCGGAAAAGCCCGCGTCGAACTCGATCTCGAGTCGATCGACGATCACGAAATCGCGGATCGCCAGCGCACGCAGCGCGGCGGCCCGGCTGCTGTCCGGACGGGACGCCATCGCTACAGGGTTTCGCTCCACTTGAGCTTCTCGCGCAGCATGTGGAAGTAGTCGTAGTCGTTCGGATGCAGCAGCATGACGTCGTGGTCGGAACGGCGCACCTGCAGGCGGTCGGCGCTGCAGATCGCCGCGTCGGAATGGCTATCGAAACGCACCACCGCTTCGCTGCCCGCGTGCATCCTGACCTCGATCGACGAGCCGGCAGACACGATGATCGGCCGGTTCGACAGGGTATGCGGACAGATCGGCACCAGGCTCATCACCGACAGCGACGGATGCACGATCGGGCCGCCCGAGGACAGTGCATAGGCGGTAGACCCGGTCGGAGAGGCGATGATCAGGCCGTCTGCGCGCAGGCTGGTCACGTACTGCCCATCGACCGAAACATCGAATTCGATCATGCCGCCGCGCTCGCCCTTGCTGATGACGACGTCGTTGAACGCCAGCACGGTCGCGGGGGCTTCGACGGCCCCGGCATCGGCGGCGAGCGCGTCGCTGCCGGGGCCGACCGTCGCCTCGAGCAGCATGCGGGACTCGGCAAGATAGTGCCCATCGAGGATCGCATCGAGCGCAACCGCCATGCGGTCTACCGACAGGTCGGTGAGGAAACCCAGGCGCCCCTGGTTCACGCCGACCAGCGGCACGCCAAACGGCGCCAGCGTGCGCGCGATGTTCAGCATCGTACCGTCGCCGCCGAGCACCACGGCCAGCCCGGCACGCTGGCCGATTTCCTCCAGCGAGAGCGCGCCGGCCATGTCGCCGCCGACATGGGCCGCGGTCAGCCGGTCGATAAGAACCTCGACCCCGCGCGCGGCCAGGTGCCTCGCCAGATCGGCGAGCGGCTCGGCGATGAGCGGGCTCTTGTATTTGCCGATCAGGGCCACGGTACCGAAGGTGCGCGACGGCGTACGCAGTGCGGCTCGGCCGCCGGGCAGGACGCGGGCGCTGGCCCCGCCGTGCGGCGCAGCGCCGGACGGCTGGTCTGCCCCGAGAGGCGCGGGTCGGTAGGCTGGTTCGTTCATGGACGGATTAGAACACACACGTTCGGTGCCGAAACAGGATCGGCGGATGAACCGGGAAGGCCGGCGGCAGAGGGCTGCAGAGGGCGACAACGACGCTGGAAAGTGCGGCAGCCGGCGTACGCCACCGGCCATCGGGGACGGCGCCGCCAGCCCGGGCAACCGCAGGGTTGCCCCGCAGCGGTGTCCGATGGGTAGAATGAGGCCATGCTCAACGATCGTGCACAACTGCTGCTGAAGACGCTTATCGAGCGATACATCGCCGACGGCGACCCGGTGGGCTCGCGCACGCTCTCCAAGTACTCCGGGCTCGAACTGTCGCCGGCGAGCATTCGCAACGTGATGGCCGACCTCGAAGAGATGGGCTTCATCGCCAGCCCGCACACTTCGGCCGGACGCGTGCCGACCGCCCGCGGCTACCGCTTCTTCGTCGACACGCTGCTGCGGGTAAAGCCGCTCGAACAGGTCGAGATCACCCAGCTCGAGGGCCAGCTGGAGAATGACAGCCGGCGTCGGCTGGTCGCCTCGGCCTCGCACATGCTGTCCGAACTCACTGCGTTCGCGGGCGTGGTGATGACGCCGCGTCGCCAGGACCAGGCCTTCCGTCACCTCGAATTCCTGCGCCTGTCCGAAAAGCGCGTGCTGCTGATCGTCGTCGCGCCAGATGGCGAGGTGCACAACCGCATCCTCACCACGGCGCGCGACTACTCCGCGACCGAGCTGATCGAGGCATCGAATTTCGTCAATCAGCACTATGCCGGTACGGGGTTCGACCAGATCCGCCTTCGCCTGCAGGGTGAACTCGTGGCGCTGAAACAGGATGTGTCGGCGCTGATGAACGCCGCGATCGAAGTCGGCAGCGCAGCCATGACCAGCCCGGAAGACCTGGTGGTCTCGGGAGAGCGAAACCTGCTGGGCATCCCCGACCTGTCCACCGACATGGGGCGCCTGCGTGAACTGTTCAACGTGTTCGAGCGCAAGACCGCCCTGCTGCACCTGCTCGACACCAGCCTGCATGCGCAAGGCGTGCAGATATTCATCGGCGGCGAATCGGGCATCTCCCCGCTGGACGAGTGCAGCATCGTCACCGCACCCTATGAAGTGGACGGCCAGGTCGTCGGCACGCTCGGCGTGATCGGGCCGACCCGGATGGCGTACGAGCGGGTGATCCCGATCGTCGACATCACTGCAAAGCTGATCGGCAGTGCGCTCAGTCATCGCTGACCGCCGCCCCGGCGCGCGTCCGGGGAGCGTGGCCGGCGCCGCGGAGCGTCGGCACCCCTCCTTTACGGCACTGGACGCAGCGTGAGTACCGTCGCCTACCGCCACGGCACGCAACCGCGCATCGGCGTGTTGCTCGTGAACCTCGGCACTCCTGCCGCGCCGACAGCGCGCGCGTTCCGGCCGTACGTCAAGCAGTTCCTGTCGGATCCCCGGGTGATCGAGATACCGAAGCTGATCTGGTGGCCCATCCTCAACCTGATCATCCTGAATACGCGCCCGAAGAAGTCCGCCGCGAAGTACGCGATGATCTGGACACCAGAGGGTTCGCCGCTGCGCGTGTATACCGAACGGCAGGCGAAACTGCTGGCGGGCTACCTCGGCGAGCAGGTCAAGACACCGCTGACGGTCGACTTCGCGATGCGCTACGGCAAGCCCTCGATCGAGCAGCGCATACTCGAAATGGCAGCCGAAGGATGCGACCGCATCCTGGTCCTGCCCTTGTATCCGCAGTACTCGGCCAGCGCGACCGCGACGGTGTTCGATGCCACGTTCGACGTGCTGAAGAAGATGCGCAATCCGCCGGCACTTCGTACCGTCAAGCATTTCCATGACGACCCGGCCTACATCCAGGCGCTCAAGACCAACGTGCAGCGCTACTGGTCAGAGAACGGTCGGCCGGATCTGCTCGTGATCAGCTTCCACGGCATCCCGCGTTTCGCGCTCGACCGCGGCGACCCGTATCACTGCGAATGCCACAAGACCGGCCGGTTGCTGGCAGAGGCGCTCGGGCTACCGCCCGAGAAGTACCGGGTCACCTTCCAGTCCCGCTTCGGGCAGGCTGAATGGCTGAAGCCGTACACGTCAGAGACGCTGGAAGAACTCGGACGCGCCGGTACCCGGCGGGTGGATGTCGTGTGTCCCGGCTTCGTCGCCGACTGCCTCGAGACGCTCGAAGAAATCGGCATCGAAGGCAAGAGCAGCTTCCTGTATGCCGGCGGCAAGGAGTACCACAGCATCCCGTGCCTGAACGATCGGCCCGACTGGATACATGCGCTGACCGGCCTGGTCACAACGCACCTCGCGGGCTGGATCGACACCGGCCTCGATCCGAAAGCGGCAGCCGCGGCCAGCGACGCGACCCGCGAGCGTGCGCTGGCGCTGGGCGCGCGCGACTGACCTACGGCCCGGTCGCTACGGCCGAGTGCTGGAGCGTCTGCGCGCGGCGTAGCTCAGGAACCGCCGCCGGTCCGGTTGCGGGACGAAGAGTCGGCGGCCGACGGCTCGAAGGTCTGATGCGAAAACATCGTGCGCGACACACCGGCGAACGTGGAATTGGCAGCGGAGGCGAAACTTCCGGTCGGGTCTGGCTTGTTCGATGCGGATGCCGATGCTGAACCATAACCCGAAGTGGAGGAGCGACCAGGCCAGGCGATGGCCTCCAGATCGCCCCCTGTTCCATCGGCTGGCACGAGTTCGAGGTTCATCATGCTGGGCACCGGAGCACGCGCCGGCGCCGAGTGCTCGCTCACCACTGCGTTAGCGCTGTGCAGGCGGCGGATCAGCGCGTCGATCAGCACGCTCTGGAAGTGTTCCTTGCACTCTTCGGACGCGATTTCATAGGCGGCCAGATTGACCTCGAGAAACGTGACATCGCCCATGGCAACGACGGTTGCCGTACGCACCGGATGCGTCTGATTCAGGAAGGCCATCTCGCCTAGCACTTCGCCCGGCCCGAGGCGGGCGAGCACGCGGCGGTCGCGAGATACCTCGACCTCGCCGGCGATCAGCACGCCGAAGGTGTGGGTTTCGTCACCCTCCTCCATCAGGGCAGCGCCGTCATCGAAGTGATGCCAGGTGGCGATACGAAGCACCTCCCACAGCTCGACGCGTTCGAACTGCGCGAACACCGGCAGCGAGCGCAGCAGTTCGAACCGGTCGCTCAGCTTTTCCGTCTCTTCGTCCTTCAGCTGGTAGCGCGCGCCCGCGAGGTCCTTGCCGAAATCGGCACCGGTCTTGTAGCGGGAATAAAGGTCCTTCTCGAGCGCCCGCTTCACGATCGGGTCGAGTTCAGGCGGGATCACCGGATTCAGCGCGCTTACCGACGGCGCGTCGGAATTGATGATCTTGTAGATCAGTTCGGGGTAGTGCTTGGCGCGGAAAGGCACCCGGCCGGTGAGCATCATGAAAAGCACGACACCGAGCGAGTACAGGTCGGTCTGCTGGTTCAGGGCATAGCCCTTGACCTGCTCCGGCGACATGTAGGCCGGAGACCCGACCCCCATCACGAAGGTGGAGTCGTGCTCGGACTGCTTCTGCATGTTCAGGGCCAGCCCGAAATCCATGATCTTCGGGTTGTCGTCGGGACCGACCATGATATTGGCGGGCTTGATGTCCCGGTGCACGACCCCCTGCCGGTACGCATAGTCGATTGCAAGGCAGCACTTGAAGATGATGCCGACGACCCGGGGCAACGGCAGCAACCGGTCGAACGTACAGAACTCGGCGAGGGTCGCTCCCTCGACATACTCCATGGCCATCAGGGCGGTGTTCTGGTCGACCACCGTGTCGTAAACCTTGACGATGTTCGGATGGTCGAGGCGCGCGGCCACCGCGCCCTCGGTCTGGAACAGCTTGCGCAGCCGCCGGTGCTGCTTGATCCGCGCCTCGCCCGGCTCCAGCTCGCCGCCGAACTTGATGACCTTCAGCGCGACCTGACGATCGTGGTGCGGATCGTGGGCGAGATAGACAGTCGCGGTCGCACCGCGACCGAGCTGACGGACGATCTGGAAACGACCAATCCGCGCCGGCTTGGAATCAGCTTCGGACACTATCGGCTCGCGCTATTTTTCGACATTCCAACATTATGCGCCTGCTTTGCGCCAGCCGGAAGCCAACTTTGCACGTTTTCAGCCCTTGAATCCTGCCGGAGTGTCCCCATCAACCCATCGTGGGTTGATGCAAGCACCGAAGCGGAAGCGAATCGACGCACGCACCAGGCCCGGGCTGGATTGAAACAGGAACGTGAAACAGGAACGGAACCCGGGGGCGTTCGATCCCGCGTTCCGAATACGCCAAGGAAAGGCACACCAATGTCGCAACATGATACATCCCAGGCCGGTCAGCCGGAATCGCCGCAGGATCCGGCAACAGCCACCCACGGCGCGCCGGCCGATGCGGCAGGGCTCGCCGAGGCGCTGGCCAGGGCCGAAACCCTTGCGCAGGAGCACCAGGAAAACTGGCTGCGGGCAAAGGCCGAAGCTGACAATATCCGCAAGCGTGCGCAGGCAGACGTATCGAGTGCCCACAAGTACGCGATCGACAACTTCGCTGGCGAACTGCTTCCGGTTTACGACGCGCTCGATGCCGCGCTGGCCACCGGAAACGCGACGGCAGAGTCACTGCGCGATGGGGTTGAACTGACGCGCAAGCAGCTCAAGGCGGCGTTCGAGAAGTTCGGAGTCACGGTGCTCGACCCGACCGGCGAGAAATTCGACCCTCACCACCATCAGGCGATGACTGCCATCGAGTCCGACGCCCCGGCGCACTCGGTGCTGCAGGTGTTCCAGAAGGGCTTCAAGCTGCACGATCGGGTGATCCGGCCTGCGATGGTCGCGGTCGCCAAGCCCAGGCCCGGTACGGACGATTCCGGCACGGCCCCTGCTTGAAAAGCGCGCCTCCGATCCCAAGCTTTGACGCATGCGCAGGATCCTGAGGCGGACGCCAGGCTTTCCTGCAAGCGCCATCTACCCTGCAGAATCAACGAACTCCCCGAGAGGAACAGCAAATGGGCAAGATCATCGGCATCGACCTGGGCACCACGAATTCCTGCGTGTCGATCATCGAGAACGGGCAACCGAAGGTGATCGAGAACGCCGAAGGCGCGCGTACGACGCCGTCGATCATCGGTTATGCCGATGACGGCGAGATCCTGGTCGGTGCGCCGGCCAAGCGGCAGGCCGTCACCAACCCGAAGAACACGCTGTATGCGGTGAAACGACTGATCGGACGGCGCTTCGAGGAGAAGGAAGTGCAGAAGGACATCGACCTGATGCCCTATACGATCGCCAAGGCCGACAACGGCGACGCCTGGGTCGAGGTGCGCGGGCGCAAGATCGCCCCGCCGGAGGTGTCGGCGCAGGTATTGATGAAGATGAAGAAGACCGCCGAGGACTACCTCGGCGAACCGGTGACCGAAGCCGTGATCACCGTGCCGGCCTACTTCAACGACTCGCAGCGCCAGGCGACCAAGGACGCCGGCCGCATCGCCGGCCTCGAAGTGAAGCGGATCATCAACGAACCGACCGCCGCTGCGCTGGCCTTCGGCCTGGACAAGAAGAAGGGCGACCGCAAGATAGCGGTATACGACCTCGGCGGCGGCACGTTCGACGTGTCGATCATCGAGATCGCCGAAGTGGAAGGCGAGCACCAGTTCGAGGTGCTGTCGACCAACGGCGACACCTTCCTCGGCGGCGAAGACTTCGACCAGCGCCTGATCGAATACCTGGTCGACGAATTCCGGAAGGATTCCGGCATCGACCTGAAGAAGGACATCCTCGCGCTGCAGCGGCTGAAGGACGCCGCCGAGAAGGCGAAGATCGAACTGTCGAGCGCGCAACAGACCGAGGTGAACCTGCCCTACATCACCGCCGACGCCAGCGGCCCGAAGCACATGGCGGTGAAGATCACGCGCGCCAAGTTCGAGAGCCTGGTCGACGACCTGATCCAGAAAACCATCGAGCCGTGCCGCATCGCGATCAAGGATGCTGGCGTGAAGATCTCCGACATCGAGGACGTGATCCTGGTCGGCGGCCAGACGCGCATGCCGAAGGTGCAGGATGTCGTTAAGGAAGTGTTTGGCCGCGAGCCGCGCCGTGACGTCAACCCGGACGAGGCGGTGGCCGTCGGTGCCGCGATCCAGGGCGGCGTGCTGCAGGGCGATGTGAAGGACGTGCTGCTGCTGGACGTGACGCCGCTGTCCCTGGGCATCGAAACGCTCGGCGGCGTGATGACCAAGCTTATCCAGAAGAACACGACCATCCCGACCAAGGCTTCGCAGGTGTTCTCGACCGCAGACGACAACCAGTCGGCCGTGACCATTCACGTGCTGCAGGGCGAGCGCGAGATGTCTGCCGGCAACAAGAGCCTCGGCCAGTTCAACCTGACCGACATTCCGCCGTCGCCGCGCGGCATGCCGCAGATCGAGGTCACCTTCGACATCGATGCCAACGGCATCCTGCACGTGTCGGCGAAGGACAAGGCCACTGGCAAGGAGAACAAGATCAAGATCCAGGCGAGCTCCGGGCTCACCGAGGAAGAGATCCAGCGCATGGTGAAGGATGCCGAGGCGAATGCCGAGGAAGACAAGAAGATCCTGGAACTGGTCACCGCGCGCAACCAGGCCGACGGCATGGTCCACACCGTGAAGAAGTCCCTGGCCGACCACGGAGCAACGCTGGAGGCCGGCGAGAAGGAAAAGATCGAAGCGGCGCTGAAGGAGGCCGAGGAGGCGATCAAGGGCAGCGACAAGGAGAAGATCGACGCGGCTACCCAGGCACTCGCGATGGCCTCGCAGAAGCTCGGCGAGAAAATGTACGCCCAGGAGCAGGGCAAGCCCGCCGGCGGTGCCGATGCCGGCGCAGCCGGCAGCGCTGGCAAGGACGACGGCAACGTGGTCGATGCCGAGTTCGAGGAAGTTAAGGAAACGAAGAAGTAACGGGCAGCACCCCGGGCGAAGGCGGCTGAGCGATCAGCCGCCTTTCGCTTGTGGTGGACGCACTGCGAAACGACCGTCCAACCCGAACCCTGCCCTGCAGCAGTCGAAGAGAAAGACCGATGGCCAAGCGTGACTACTACGAAGTGCTCGGCGTCAACCGGGATGCCGACGAGGACACGCTGAAGAAAGCGTACCGCCGGCTGGCGATGAAGCACCATCCCGACCGGAACCCGGACAACCCGAAATCGGAAGAGGCATTCAAGGAGGCGAAGGAAGCCTACGAGATGCTGTCCGACCCCAGCAAGCGCGCAGCCTACGACCAGTACGGCCATGCGGGCGTCGATTCCTCGATGGGCGGCGGCGGCGCCGGCATGGGCGGCTTCGCCGATGCGTTCGGCGACATCTTCGGCGAGATCTTCGGTGGCGGCGGACGCGGACGCAACGGCGTCTACCGCGGGGCCGACCTGCGCTACAACCTCGAGATCTCGCTCGAGGAGGCGGCACGCGGCACCGACACGCAGATCCGCATCCCGAACCAGGCGAAGTGCGAGGTCTGCGAAGGCAGCGGCGCAAAGCCCGGTACCAGGCCGGTGGGCTGCCCCACCTGCGACGGCCATGGCCAGGTGCGCATGCAGCAGGGCTTCTTCTCGATCCAGCAGACCTGCCCGCGCTGCCACGGCACAGGCAAGATCGTGCCGACCCCCTGCACGAACTGCAACGGCGCCGGCTTCGTGAAGCAGCAGAAGACGCTGTCGGTGAAAATCCCGGCCGGTGTCGACGACGGCGACCGCATCCGGCTTTCGGGCGAAGGCGAGGCTGGCGCGAACGGCGGTCCGCCCGGCGATCTGTACGTCGTGATGCACCTGAAGCCGCACGCGATCTTCAAGCGCGACGGGAACGACCTGCATTGCGACATGCCGGTGAGCATCGCAACGGCCGCCCTGGGCGGCGAGATCGAGATCCCCACGCTCGACGGCCATGCACAGATCCGCATACCTGCCGAGACACAGACGGGCAAGGTGTTCCGGCTGCGCGGCAAGGGTATCAAGCAGGTGCGTGGTTCAGGCTTCGGCGACCTGCTGTGCCATGTGTACGTCGAGACGCCGGTGAACCTGACCCATCGGCAGCGCGAACTGCTGGAGGAATTCGAAGCCATCGCGAAGGAAGATCCTTCGCGGCACAATCCTCAGGCAAAGGGCTGGTTCGACAAGGTGCGCGACTTCTTCGGCGGCTAGCCCGGGCAGGCCCGGTCGACCGGCACCGGGTGGCGTGGCCAGCTAGATCAGGTCGCCGGGGTCGAAATCGGCCCCGGTATCGTGCGCATCGTCGTCGAACAGCGCAGTGGCGGCGGCCACCAGCAGGTTGCCGCCGAGTACCCCGGCACTGATCGCCGCCGCATCACGCAGGAAACCACGCGACGGAAGCGCAGCGGCGGCACGCGCCGCGCTGTCGGCGCTGTCGGCCGGCGTACTCGCCGGCATTCCCGGATCGTTAGCAGCGATCGCTGCGCCGCCGCGCAGGCGCGCGATCTCCGCGTGCACCTGCGCCAGCGCGACCTCCAGTACCAGAGCCCGCTGCAGCAGCAGGTAGGGAGCATCGGCGCGCGCCGCCACCAGCCGCTGCACTGCTCGCTGTGCGTCGATGTCCTTCGCTTCTTCAGGGTGCCGCAGCACTCGGTTGACCAGTGCGGCCAGCAGTTCGCGCGCTTGCTCGTCCATCGCAGCCTCGTGCACGCTAGGGAATATCGAGCACAACCTGCCCGATCTTCGTGCCCGATTCCACCGCGCGGTGCGCGTCCACCGCATGCTCCAGCGGAAAACGCCCGGAGATCGCAAATGAAGGTCCGCCGACTGACTTTTCTTCCCGCAACCAGCGGCCGATGTCGGCGATCGCGTGGCGCTTCGCGGCATCGGGCATGGTGTAGACGAACACCTGCCGCACCACCGGGTTCTTCCAGAGCATCGACGCATAGGGAAGCTCGGGCACCGGCTTGCCGGTAGTCGCGTAGGCGGCGATCGCACCGTTGGGCCGCAGCAGTTCAGCAGACACCGGCAGGTTCACGCCGAGGTCGACCTCCACCACCCGATCGATGCCGCCCAGCGCCGCCCGCACTTCCCGCACCACGTCCGAACGCCGGTAGTCGACCACGACGTCTGCGCCTGCCGCGTGCGCATGCGCGGCCTTCTCGGGCGAACTGACCGTCGCGGCCACGCGAGCCCCGGCCCATTTCGCCAACTGGATCGCGTAGTGGCCGACGACGCCCGCGCCGCCGGTGACCAGCACGTTCAGGCCAGCGACCGGCCCGTCGGCGAACAGGCACCGGTGGGCGGTCATGCAGGGGATGCCGAGGCATGCGCCCTGCGCGAAATCGAGCGATTCCGGCAAGGGAACGGCCAGCGTCTCGGGCAGGCAGACGAACTGCGCGCTCGCCCCGAACGGCCGGCCCCACTGCGCGTTGTAGATCCAGACGCGCTCGCCGATTCGTCCGGGGTCGACGTAGGGTCCGACGCGGTCGATGCGGCCGGCACCGTCGCTGCCCGGGATCACGTAAGGTGGTATCGGCTTGCGCGAACCGGCGCGCGCCTTCACGTCAGAGGGATTCACCGCTGCGGCATGCAGCCGGACGCGAACCTCGTGCGGACCGGGCTCCGGGTCGGGCCTTTCGCCGACCTGCAACACCTCGCCTGCAGGCCCGTTCGTTTCGTACCATGCGGCAAGCATCGCGACTCCGTCAGTTCGGCTGGATGTTTGCAGTCTGCACGACCTGCTTCCAGCGCGCTATCTCGCCCCGGAGGAAGGCCTCGAACTCGGCGCTGGTGTTGGCGACCACCTCGAAGCCGATCTCGTCCATCGACTGGCGTACCTGCGGGAGCCTGAGCGCCGAGACCACCGCGCCTTCCATCCGGCTGCGGATGTCCTTCGGCAGGCCTCGCGGAGCAGCGAACGCCTGCCAGGAATAGACCTCGAAGCCCGGGAAGCCGAGCTCTAGCATCGTCGGTACTTCAGGCAACTGCGGAGACCGGCGATCGCCGGTGACTGCGAGCGCACGCAGCCGGCCGGCCTTGATGTGGCCCGTCGCCGCGCCGAGGTTCTGGAACGACGCATCGACCTGGCCGCCGACCATGTCGGCCATCGCGGCGGCACCGCCCTTGTATGGCACATGGATGCCGGTGGTCTTCGTCCGTTGCCAGAACAGCTCGGCAGAAAGATGGTCAGAAGACCCTGTGCCCGACGACACGAAGGTCAGCTTGCCGGGGGTCTTCTGCAGCAGGCCGATCAGGTCCTTCACGCTCGCCGCGGCGACCTTCTGGCTGGTGATCAGCACATTCGGGTTCCGTACCGCGACGGTAAGCAGGTCGTAGTCGCGCAGCGGGTCGTAGGAAAGGTCCTTGAACAGCGCAACGTTGATCGCGAACACTCCGATCGAGCCGACCATCAGCGTGTATCCGTCGGGGCTGGCCTTGGCCAGCATCTGGCCGGCGATCGCACCGTTGGCGCCGGGCCGGTTATCGACGATGACAGTCTGGCCGAGCGCCTCCTGCATGCGCAGGGCGACGCTGCGTCCGACAATGTCCGAGGAGCCGCCAGCGACAAACGGCACGAGCATCCTGAGCGGCCGATTCGGCCAGGCGGTTCCCTGTGCCTGCGACGATGTCGGCGGCAGGGCCAGGCACAACGGGATCGACAGCAGGCATGCAGCATGGGCCGCGAAAGCGGCGACGGTGCGCTTCATCGGTCTTGCTCCTCCGGTTCGGCCGCCCGACGGTTGCGTGCGGACACTCGTTTATTTTCTCTGCCCGCACAGCGTACCGCAAAGCGCACACGGGACGCGTAGTAACATCGATGCACTGCAACGCGGACGCGACTCCATGGAAGCTTACCTCCTCGACTGGGCCAGCCTGCTGCTGCGCTGGCTGCACGTGATCGCCGGCATCGTCTGGATCGGCGCCTCCTTCTATTTCGTCGCGCTCGACAACTCGCTCGATCCGCCGAACCCACCGAAGAAGGGTGTGCTCGGCGAGAACTGGTCCATCCACGGCGGCGGCTTCTACCACAAGCAGAAGTACGTGGTCGCGCCCGACCGGCTGCCGGAGCGGCTGCACTGGTTCAAGTGGGAAGCCTACTGGACCTGGATCAGCGGCTTCGCGCTGTTCGTGGTCACCTACTACCTCCATGCCGAGACCATGCTGATCGACCGCGCGGTACTCGACATCGCGCCGTCGACCGCGGTGCTGGCGAGCCTCGGCCTGATCGTCGCCGGCTGGCTGGTCTATGACGGGCTGTGCCGATCGCCGCTGGGCAGGCATGACGGGTGGCTCGCACTGGTGGGCTTCGTGCTGATCGCCCTGGCCGCCTGGGGCTGCGCGCAGGTGTTCGGCGGGCGCGGCGCCTACCTGCAGGTGGGCGTGATGGTGGGGACCATCATGGTGGCCAACGTGGCGATGGTGATCATTCCGGGCCAGAAGAAGATGGTCGCGGCCATGTCCGCCGGCGAGGTGCCGGATCCGAAGTACGGCCGCTGGGGCAAGCAGCGCTCGGTACACAACAACTACGTGACGCTGCCGGTCGTGTTCATCATGCTGTCCGGACACTATCCGATGACCTATGGCCATCCGCAGGCATGGGCAGTACTGGTCGCGGTGTTCCTGATCGGCGGCGTCGTCCGTCACTACTTCAACCGGCGCAATGCCGGCCAGACCATCGCCTGGCTGCCGGCGGCGGCTGCGGCAATGGTGGTCGTGCTCGCGGCACTGATCGTGCCGCGAGCACCCGAAGGCAGCGCCGGTCGCACGGCGACGATCGCCGACGTGCAGCAGGTAATCGCGCTGCGCTGCCAGTCGTGCCACGCGGCCACGCCGACGCAGCCGGGATTCGCACAGCCGCCGGGGGGCATCATGCTCGATACACCCGAGCGGATCGCACAGCTTGCGCAGAAGATCCACCAGCAGACCGTACTGGCGAAGGTGATGCCGCCCGGCAACCTGACCGGCATCACCGACGACGAGCGTGCGATCATCGCCGCCTGGTATCGCGACGCCGCTCCCGGGCGCTGACCGGAAAGGCAGATGCCGGAGGTGCCGGGGTCTGACCCTGGGGTTGACCCTGGGGTCTGACCCCGGGGTCAGACCCCAGGGTCAGCGCCCGGACGCGGCGGCAGCCAACGCAGGAGGAGGCACAGATGGGAATGCTCGACGGCAAGGTGGTGGCGGTCACAGGTGCAGGAGGCGGGATCGGCCGCGACCTGGCGCTGGCGTGCGCCGCGGCGGGGGCCTCGGTGGTGGTCAACGACATCGGGGCATCGCTCACCGGTGAAGGCCTGGACGCCGGTCCGGCGCAGCAGGTCGTCGACGAGATCCTGGCCGCCGGTGGCCGCGCCGTGGCGAACACCGACAACGTCGCCGATCCGAAGGGCGGCGAAGGCATAGTGGGCAGCGCGCTGGCCGCGTTCGACCGCATCGACGGTGTGATCAACAACGCCGGCATCCTGCGCGACCGCTTCTTCCACAAGATGAGCGAAGTCGAGTTCGATGCGGTCGTCAAGGTCCACCTGTACGGGTCGTACCACGTCGCGCGCGCCGCCGCCAACCACTTCAAGGAACAGGGCAGCGGTGCCTACGTGTTCATGACGTCTACCTCCGGGCTGGTCGGCAACTTCGGCCAGGCCAACTACTCGGCCGCCAAGCTGGCGCTGACCGCGCTGTCGAAGTCGATCGCGCTAGACATGCAGAAGTTCAACGTGCGCTCGAACTGCATCGCGCCGTTCGCCTGGAGCCGGATGATCGCGTCGATCCCGACCGA
Organism: Rhodocyclaceae bacterium; assembly: GCA_020248265.1. Taxonomy (NCBI): domain Bacteria; kingdom Pseudomonadati; phylum Pseudomonadota; class Betaproteobacteria; order Rhodocyclales; family Rhodocyclaceae; species Rhodocyclaceae bacterium. The sequence goes on along the minus strand of JADCHX010000011.1, from coordinate 361,609 downwards.
CACGCCCGACCAGGTCGCGCGCGTGGCCAAGCTGCAGCAGATGACGCCGGCGAAGATCGCGCCGCTCGCGGTCTACCTGCTGTCCGACGCGGCGCAGGACGTCAACGCCCAGGTGTTCGGCGTACGCAACAACGAGGTGTTCCTGTTCAGCCAGCCTCGGCCGGTGCGCAGCGTGCACCGGTCGGAAGGGTGGACGCCGGAATCGATCGCCGAGCATGCAATGCCTTCTCTGGCGAAATCGTTCTTCCCGCTGGACCGCTCGCAGGACGTGTTCAGCTGGGATCCGGTCTAGGGCGCTTCCGGTGAGGGAGATCGCCTTCGATTCCGCGGCCTCGATCGCGCGCCGCATCGCGCGCGGCGAGTTCTCCGCGCGCGATGCGCTCGATTACTTCGTCGATCGCCAGCGCCGGCTGCATCCGTCGCTGAATGCAGTCGTCGTGACCGACCTCGCGAAGGCGCGGCGGCAGGCCGGCGCGATCGACCGTGCGATCGCGCGCGGCGAGCGGCCCGGGCCGCTGGCCGGCGTACCGATGACGGTGAAGGAATCGTTCGATGTCGCGGGGCTGCCGACCACCTGGGGCCTGGAGGCACACCGAGGCAACGTCGCCGCACGCGATTCGCTCGTCGTGGAGCGGTTGCGTGCGGCCGGTGCAGTAATCTGGGGCAAGAGCAACGTACCGGTGATGCTCGCCGACTGGCAGACGTTCAACCCGGTCTACGGCACCACCAACAGCCCCTGGGGCGCAGGACTCACGCCCGGTGGCTCCTCCGGCGGCGCGGCCTGCGCGCTGTCCGCCGGCATCAGCGCGCTCGAATACGGGTCCGACATCGGCGGCTCGATTCGCGGTCCGTCGCACCTGTGTGGCATCTACGGGCACAAGTCCAGCTACGCGATCGTACCGGGCCGCGGTCACGCGTTGCCCGGCTTCTGGTCGCCACCGGAGATCTCGGTGGTCGGTCCGCTCGCACGGTCGGCGGGTGACCTCGCGATCGCGCTGAAGGCGACCGCCGGCCCGGCCGGCAACGATGCCCGGGCCTACCGGCTCTCGCTGCCGGCACCGTGCTTCGACGGGTTCAAGGGATTGCGCGTCGCGGTGCTGCCGTCGCACCCGGCGACCCGCGTGTCGCGTGTCGTCGCCGACGAGGTCGTGAAACTCGGCCGGTTCCTCGCACGGCAGGGTGCGAGGGTGAAGATGCCGGTCGATCTGCCCTTCGACGTCGCAGCGCACGACCGGCTTTACGTGCTGCTGCGGCGGGCCGCGACTTCGATGCGCGCGTTCGATGACGCGGGATTCCTGCGGGCGGTGGCCGAACGGGACAAGCTGTCTCCGGACGATCGCAGCTACGCCGCCGACCAGCTGCGCGGCAACACGCTCGCGCACCGCGAATGGATGCTGCTCGAGAACGAGCGCCAGCGGTTGCGCCAGGTCTGGGACGACTTCTTCCGCGACCACGACTTCCTGCTGTGTCCGGGTGCCGCGACCGTGGCCTATCCGCAGAATCCATCGGGGCGGCGCTGGGAACGCATGATCGACATCGACGGCGAACCGATGGCCGATGTGCAACAGATATTCTGGATGGGTTTCGCCAGCCTCGGCTGCCTGCCAGCGACCATGGCGCCGATCGCGATCACCGCCGACGGATTGCCCACCGGCGTGCAGATCATCGGGCCGCAATTTGCCGACCTGTCGACCATCCGCCTCGCCGCGCTGATCGAGCGCCACTACCACGCCTTCGTACCGCCTCCCACACTCGCATGATGATCGTCCGTCTCCCGATGTCCGCTGCCAGGGTTCGCCTCGGCGCATTCATGGGCGCATTCATCGGAACACTCGCCGGACTGCTGCCGGCCGCGCAGGTGCACGCCCAGGCCTGGCCGGCCCGGCCGGTGCGCATGATCATTCCGTTCACCCCTGGCGGATCCACCGACCTCCTGGCACGCGCGGTCGGCGCGCGCATCTCGGAGGGTATCGGCCAGCCAGTGGTGTTCGACAACCGGCCGGGCGCCAACACCATCATCGCGTTCGAACTTCAGGCAAAGGCGGCACCCGACGGCTACACCTTGCTGATGGGTGGCTTCAACGGCATGGTGATGAACCCGATCTTCTATCCGAAGCTGCCCTACGACGTCGAGCGCGACCTCGCGCCGATCGGCATGGTCGGTGCATCGCCGCTGATGGTCGTCGTGCATCCGTCGCTGCCGATCCGCTCGATGCGCGACCTTGCCGAATACGCCCGCGCCAACCCGGGCAAGCTCGACTTCCAGTCCTCGGGCAACGGCAACATCACCCATGTGTCGGTCGAACTGTTCATGACGATGGCCGGCGTGAAGATGCAGCATATCCCGTACAAGGGCGGCTCGGCCGGGCTGCCCGACCTGCTGTCGGGCGCGGTGCCGTTGAAATTCGACGTACCGCTGTCGGCTCTGCCGCACGTGAAGGCCGGCAAGCTGCGCGCGCTGGCTGTCACCTCGCCCAGGCGCCTGTCGATTGCACCCGAACTGCCGACCGTCGCGGAAGCGGGCTATCGTGGCTACGAGGCAGCGACGTGGTTTTCGCTGGTCACGCGGCGCGGCACGCCGAAAGAGATCGTCGACCGGGTGAACGCCGAGATACGGCGCTTCGTCGACACCGCCGAGGCACGAGCCCAGTTCGCCACCCAGGGCATCGAACTCGAGGCTGGATCGCCTGCAGACCTGCAGGCCCGGATCGCGCGCGACCGCGCCACCTGGTCGAGCGTAGTGCGAAAGGCCGGCATTTCGGTCGAGCCGCTCTGAGCGCAGCGCGGGCACCCATGACATTCCGATCGCGAGGCAGTGGAAACGGCAGCGCCGGAGTACCCGCCTGGCGGGCGCTGCGCACGCTGCTGACGATGGTCCTGCTGGCGGTGGTCGGTTGCGCGCAACGCGACAGCGCAGACGACAGTCGGCGGATCGAACAGGAGACGTCCTGGCAGGAGACGATCGCACAGGCAAAGGCCTTCACCTACCGCATCGGCTTCGTCCCGACCGCCAACTTCACGCATGCGAGCGCGGACCTGCCCGGTTTCCCGTACTGCGGTCGCGCCTCGAAGCTGGTGCTGCCCTACTCGTACGAAGACCCGGCGATCGAATGGCTGGACGTGGCCACGCCGGCGCAATGTCGCGACATCCCCCCATCCATGGAGTCCTACCATGGCATGTCGGAAGCGGTCGGCGAAGTCGCGTCGCCGGTGACGCCGTCGATGATCGCCAGCGGCGTGCCGCGAATGATCTACCTGGTCGTTCACGAGGACTGCCACGACCAGTTCACGCTACCCTACGGTATCGAGGAACCGTTGTGCGAACTCATCAGCTACCGGGCCATGACGGAGATAGCGGCACAGCCAGGGCCCTGGAGCGCCGCGGAGCGGCGTGCCATCCGCGACTACGCGCTGCGCAATGCAGGCCGGATCCCGCTCAACCTGTATCACTACCAGCAGGTCGCAGCGCTCCATGAACGGCATGCCCGCGGTGAAATCGACCAGGCCGGCCTGCTGCGCGCACGCGCGGTGCTGCTGTCCAGGGCGGAAGCGGCGACAGACTCACCGGCCGGCAGCCTCAACAACATCGTGCTGGCGAACCGCATGACCTACGCTCGCCATTACCCGGCCATCGAGCGGGCGTTCGAGCGCGTCGGCTCCGACCTGGGACGGCTGGTCGCGCTGTTCCAGCAGGTCGATGCACGCATCGTGGCAGCGTCCGCACTGGCCGCCGAGACCGCCATCGATGCCGGGCCGGCACGCGTCGAGCCGGCGACGAATTCCGGCCCGCGACAGCGGCCATCGCCCCTGCCGCGTGCGGCACCGGCCGGACGCAACCCGGTCGACGCGAAGGCCCGCCCGCCCCAGAAGCCCGCCACGCGCCCGCCAGCGCCAGGCAGTCGTGCGGCCATCACAGGCGCGTCCGCTGAGCGTGCGCCGGTCGAGACAGCAGCGGCGGAATCCATGGCCGACGACCCGGCTGCGCTGCTCGACCGGATCAGGGCGGCCGAGGCAACCGCACTTGAGGTCGTAGCCCGGTTGCTCGACGCACGCTGAACAACGGCTAGCCGAGGATGAACGCTTCGTGGATCGACGACTGGATCGATCCGCCGACGATCGGACCGCCACCGGCGACGTACAGCGTGTCGCCGATGGCCACTGCACCCAGGCCATGCCGGGGCGTCGGCATGGGCGCATGCGCCTCCCAGCGATCGCCACGGAAGTCGTAGCTCTCGTTCTGGCCGAACACCCGGCGCGTACCCTCGCCGCCGACCACGTGCAGGCGACCACCGATCAGCCCGACCCCGTGGCCACTGCGTGGCGTCGGCAGCGGCGCGCGTTCACTCCAGCGGTCGGCCTTCGGGTCGTACACATGGTGCAGGCCGGTGTTGAAGTGGAAGGTGTCCATCCGACCGCCAATGCAGTGGATACGGCCCTCGTGGGCGATATGTCCGATGTGGTCGCGCTGGGCCGGCAGTGGCGATGCACCGTCCCAGCGATCGGCCTTTGGATCGTAGACGTCGTGCCAATCGACCGATCGCGAATCGCGACCACCGATCGCATGTACCCGCCCGCCATGCACTTCGACAGCGATCGCCCCTCGAGGACGATTCAGCGGACGGATCGTCCGCCATTCGTTGGTATTGGCATCCCAGACATGGCACTGCGAATGCGGCGCGCGGTTCTGCTCGATGAATCCGCCGATCGCGAAGATGTAGCGGTCGTCCATGGTCGCCACGCCGATATGGTTCGCGCCGAACGGAATCGCGGCCGCCTGCTCCCAGCGGTCGGCCTTCGGGTCGTACACATGATGGTAGTTGCGGTCGACGCGCTGCAGCCCGTACCCGCCGACGATGTGCATCCGGCCGCGGCAGACCGTTGCCCATGCCATCTCGCTGCGAGGGATAGGCAGGCTGGCCCGTGCGATCCAGCGGCCCTGCCGCGCGGAGGCCGGTGCGGAACTGGCGGTGAACCGCACCTCGGCCGCCGCTGCTGGCAGGTCGCGGATCTTCGGGTCGAACAGGTGCGAGTACGGGCTGTCGTGATGCGGGATCGGGTCCATCCCGGCAGCGCCGTGGTGGCCTGCATGCTGGGCGCGGGCCGGTGCCACGGCGGCGACGCCGGCAGCCAGCACGCCAAGGAAGTTGCGGCGCGTCGTGTTCATCGTGGGCTCCAGGTGGACTTGTCAGGACTTCCAGGCATCGGGGTTGAGCAGGTTCGGCGGGCGCTCCCCGGAGAGAACGCACAGCGCATTGCGGGCAGCCAGCATCGCCATCCCGCGGCGCGTGGCAGCGGACGAACTGGCGATGTGCGGTGCGAGCACAACGTTGTCGAGCGCGAGGAAGTCACGGTCGAAAGCCGGTTCGCCTTCGAACACGTCGATGCCGGCCGCGGCGATCGTCCGCCGGCGCAATGCCTCGACCAGGGCGCGGTCATCGACCACCCCGCCGCGGGCGGTATTGACCAGGACCGCCGTCGGCTTCATCCGAGCGAGCTCGGCCGCGCCGATCAGGTGGTGGGTCGCTGGCGAATACGGCACCATCAGCACGACGAAATCCGCTGCGGTCAGCAGTTCGTCGCGGGCCACCCAGCGGGCGTTCAGGCTGCGCTCGGTCTCGGCGTCGAGGCGACTGCGGTTGCAGTAAAGGACCGACATCGAAAAGCCCTGCGCACGCCGTGCGATCGCCTGCCCGATTCGGCCCATGCCGATAATTCCGAGCGTCGCATGGTGCACATCCACTCCGAGCAACTGCTTCAGCTGCCATCCCGTCCACCGGCCTTCGCGCAGGTACCGCTCGGCCTCGGTGACACGGCGCGCCGCACCGAGCATCAGCGCCCATGCGAAATCGGCAGTGGTCTCGTCGAGAACCCCGGGGGTATTCGTGGCCATCACGCCGCGCGCAGTACAGGCCGCCAGGTCGATGTTGTTGTGGCCGACCGCGATGTTGGCCACGACCTTCAGCTTCGGGCAACGGGCGAGCAGTGCATCGTCGATGCGGTCGGTCAGCGCACAGACGAGCGCATCGGCATCCGCCGCACGCGCCGCCAGCTCTTCCGGGGACAACGGCCTGTCGGACGGGTTGTCGACCACCGTCGCTCCGGCGCGAAGCCGTTCGAGTACATCGTCGAACACCTCGCGCGTCACCACCACCTTGTACGCCATCACGCCATCCCCCCTGTTGCGGCCGCCGGAACTATATCGCAGCGGGACGCCGGTGTTGCAGGCAAGGGCAGGCAGCTGCAGGGGGTGCCCCCCCAGTACCGGGCGGGGCGATACGAGACCGCCCGTGCTGCCCCCTCAATTTTCCGGGGTCCACGCCGTTAACTGGCTGACGAGCCTCGTCTTCCCCTGCCGGAGTACGCGTCCGCACGCACCATGCAGATCTACACCAACACCGCGGCCCTGAACGCCCAGCGATCGCTCGACCGTACGTCGAGCGACCTGTCGCGTTCACTGTCGCGCCTGTCCTCCGGGGTGCGGATCAATACCGCAGCCGATGACGCAGCGGGGCTGGCGGTGGGGTCACGCATGACCGCTCAGCTGCGCGGGATGAACCGCGCCGAACGCAATGCGAACGACAGCGTGTCGCTGCTGCAGACCGCGGAAGGAGCGATGGGCACGGTGGTCGACGCGCTGCAGCGCGCGAGGGAACTCGCAGTGCAGGCAGCGAACGGCACGAACAACACCAGCGACCGGGCCGCACTGCAGGCCGAGGTGTCGCAGCTGATGGCGGAGATCGATCGCGTCGCACGCGCCACCACCTTCAATGGCAGCCAGGTGTTCTCGCAGGATACGCAGGGCATCGGCGGCGACGCCAGCATACGCGCCGTACTGGACGGGCTGAAGCTCGGCTGGCTCGAGGAGGCGGAGAGCCGGATCAGCAGATTCTTCGGCATCCAGGGCGACGGCGCCGAACTGCAGGTACAGCTGACCACCTTCACCGACGGCGCGAGCGGCACCGCCGCCCGCGTGGCCGGTTCGTTCGCGGCCCCCGGCCCGGGCGTCAAGGGCAGCAGCCTGAAGCTGCAGGTGGATATGGCCGATTTCACGCCGCCCAACCTGCCCGATGGTGGCAACGCGCCGTTCTACAACGACCGGATCATCGCGCACGAGATGGTGCATGCAGTGATGTACCGGTCGATGGATGATTTCCAGGCGCTCCCGACCTGGTTCACCGAAGGTGCAGCGGAGTTCATCCACGGTGCGGACGAGCGGCTGGCCGCCGACGTGCAGGCCGCCGGCGGCATCGGCGCGCTGCTCGCCGCGGCACCGATCACCAGCTGGGGCGGCAACTCCGCGAGCTATTCGACCGGCTACCTCGCGACGCGTTACCTGCACCAGGCACTGAAGGATGCCGGCGCGAGCGGCGGCCTCAAGGATTTCATGCAGTTCCTGTCGCGACCCGGGGCGACCATGGATGCCGCGTTCAGCCAGTTCTTCGCGGCCTCGGGCGGCCCCACGACGCGTACCGCCTTCGAGACCGCGTTCGCCGGCAACGGCGCGGCCTTCTTCAACAGCCACATCAACCTCACCAACGCCGATACCGGCGCGATCGGCGGGCTGGATGCGGACAATGGCAAAGTCTTCACCGCGGCCAGCATCATCGACAACATCAGCGGCACGTCCTACGGCGACAGCACGCTGAAGGGGTTCCGGCTCAAGTACGACGAATCGAACCCGACCGGCACCTCGACGCGCGACCTGTCGTTCCATGTCGGCACCCAGTCTTCGCTGCAGGAAGGCGGCCAGACCATCGACGCGCGGATCGGCGCCGTCAACGTGCAGGCACTCGGCCTGGGCGAGGTCGACCTTGCGAAGGATGCGCGGCGGGCGATCGTGCACATCGATGAAGCGCTCGGTTTCCTGAACAGCCAGCGCGGCCAGATCGGCGCGCAGCTGTCACGGATGGACAGCGTGATCGCCAACCTGAAGTCGGGGGCGGTGAATATCGCGGCGAGCCGGTCGCGCATCATGGACGCCGACTTCGCCGAGGAAACCGCGAAGCAGGTCCGCGCGCAGATCCTGCAGCAGGCGGCGGTATCGATGCTCGCGCAGGCGAATGCGGTGCCGCAGCTCGCGCTGTCGCTGCTGCGCTGAAGGCCGGGGCGCCGCTCAGGCGCCAGCCGGCATCCTCGCAGCATCGATGGACGGCGCAGCCACGACCGCCGGAGCAGCCGCATCGCCGCGCCGCTGCGGTTCGTGCGGATGCCAGCCGAGCACCAGCAGCATCACGGAGAACCCAACGACATAGCCCAGCGCCACATGCCAACCGTGCCGCAGCCACGCACCGACCGATCGTGCCTGCGGGAACTGGTTGGACAGCGCGATACCGGCCGACGACCCGAACCAGAGCATCGAGCCGCCGTAGCCGACCGCGAACGCAAGGAAACCCCAGTCGTAGCCACCCTGCTCGAGCGCGAGCTTGGTCAACGGAATGTTGTCGAACACCGAGGACACGAACCCCAGGCCGAGCGCCGTCTGCCAGCTCGCCACCGGCAGGTGCTCGACGGGCATCATCGAGGCACAGAGCACCAGCGACAGCAGGAACAGCGCACCCTTCGCGGCCTCCGGCACCACAGCCCAGTCGGGCCGACGCAGCAGCGAACTGAGCAGGATGGCGCCGAACACCGCGACGCCGATGAACGGGAAGCTGTCGGCGAGCGCCGCATGCCTCAGGTTCACGTAGACATTGGCGGCGATGGCCGATGCCAGGATGAAAGCAACGATACCGACCCGCACCCAGTCGATGCGCACGCCCGGTGCGACGTCGGCGGTGATCGGCTGGTGGCGATGCTGCTGCAGCGCGGCCGGAATGCCGCACACCACCAACGCGACGACCGCCGCGACATAGGCATGCACGACATCGAGCGGATCCACGCCGCCGATCCACATCATGGTCGTCGTGGTGTCGCCCACCACGCTGCCAGAACCCCCGGCATTCGACGCGGCGACGATCGCAGCGAGGTAGCCGATGTGTACCCGCCCCTTGAACACGCTGGCCGCGACGGTGCCACCAATGATCGCAGCCGCGATGTTGTCGAGGAAACTGGACAGCACGAAGATCAGCACCAGCAGCATGAATGCGCCCCTCCAGTCGTCCGGCAGGAAGCGCGGCAACATTTCCGGGACCCTGCTGGCATCGAAGAAGCGTGCGAGCACCGCAAAGCCGACCAGCAGCATCATCAGGTTCGCAAGGAGCACCCATTCATGCCCGAGGTGGGACGCCAGCCCGGCCAGTCCCGCGCCATGGTGGAAACCCACATACGCGAGCTTGTAGCTGGTGATCACAGCAAGCCCGATCAATGCCACCTTCAGCGTGTGGGCATGGAACAGCGCGACGCCCAGCAGCGTGCAGGCAAACAGGAGGAACTCGACCGGAATGCCGAGCAGGGTCAAGGTCTGGGTCACTGTGTCACTCGATCAGGGCGATTACGCCGGCAGCGGGCACCGGCCGGAAACGGCCACAAACGGCACATGGCACCCGCCAGGCTAGTTGAGGGAAGCGCTGGCGCCGCAACACTGCGAGAACCGTCGCCCGCTGCAACAGGGACAGGGGTCCGCAGGCTTCAGGCGTGGTGGCTTGCGCACCGCCGCACGGGCGTCCGGACCGGTGCCGCGCTGGTGCCAGAACTGGTGCAGTTCGAGCGTGCTGTCGGGCAGTTGCTCGATCAGTGCCTCGATCTGCTGCGGCGACAGCGGCTGTTCGACGATCTCGCGGTCGTCGGCATGAGCAAGGGTGACGATCGGCGTCAGCGACTCGGATGCGTCATCATCGTCGAAGGCTTCCTGCCAGTCGTCGGCATGCAACCCGACGGCACGCATGAAACCGATCGCCCAGGTGCTGCCGGGAACGAGTTCCTGGGCACGCTCGCCAGGCGTGGATGCGGCGCCAGGCTTGTACTCGAACAGGATGGGCATCGTCGGCATGCCCGAATGCAGCGTCCAGGCGATGGTCGCCCAGTGCCGGTCGAGGAGTTCGAGAATGCGCCGGCACTGTGCAGCGGAGCCGAAGCGTACCGGCCGCCGGCCGTCCTCGGTGTCGCCCCAGATCAGCGAAAGCCACTCGCTTGCCCCCGCCGCGATGGGACTGCAGACCAGCCCGGCGATGAACCCGTCGAGTTCCTCGAGGTCCATCGAATCTTCCGGCGTGGCGCTGGACAGCAGGAAGCGGTCGAGTTCGTCGAGTTCGCTCTCGGTGAGCGGGTCGACGCGGGGCCTTCGGGCAGCCATCGGCTCGGTACGGAGCGGTCGTTACTTGATCAGCGTCACCGGAACGGTGGCGACCTGCAGCACCTGGGTGGCGACCGAGCCGAGTACGAGCCCGCTGACACCGCCGAGGCCGCGGGTACCCATCACGATACCGTCGCAGGCATTCTGGGCCGCGAAGTCGCCGATGGCAGGCCCGATCGGACCCAGCAGGATATGCGACACATAGGCGGTACCGGCTGCATCGAGGAGCTTGCGCGCGGAAGCGAGCCTCTTGTCGCCCTCCTCGCGCTGGTAGGTCTCGATGGCATCGCTGGAGACGAAGCTGCGGATCAACCCGTCGCGAATCGCCGGCTGGACGGTCACCACATGCACCTCGGCCGGTTTGTTCATTGCCTGGACGACACCGATCACCCAGCTTACGGCGCGGTCCGAGCATTCGGATCCGTCGACAGCCAACAGTACCTTGTTCATTTCCATCTCCTGTTGCCGGGCGAGACCCGGCGGCACCAGAACACTGCGGACCGGCAGGCACCTGCCGATACGAGACCCCGCTACTGGCCGGATCTTCCGGCACCAGTCAGCGAACCAGCACGACGGGCACGCTGCACAACTCGATCACGGCCTTCGCGACCGAACCCATGAGCACGGTGTTCACCCAGCCAAGGCCCTTGGTACCCAGCACCACCAGTTCGAAGCCTCCGGCATCGGCGAACTCGCTGATTCTAACGCCCGCAGGGCCCATCGCGATATGGGTCTGGCAGGGAATGCCAGCTGCGTCGAGGCGAGCGCGAGCGGATTTCATGGATGCTTCGCCGTAGGACTGCAGGTGCATCGCCTGCGCCTCGATGCTCATGAAGGGCTGCACCTGGATCACCGTCACCTCGAACGGCGCCCCGGCCCGATGCAGGGCGATCACCCGGTCGGTCGCCCGATCGGACGTTTCGGAACCATCGACTGCCAGAAGCACCTTGATCGACATCGCATCCTCCTTCGTGTGGCGTTCCCCGGTCGCACCCTTGCGACCGGGCGTCGGCCACGGTTCAGATGCCTGACTGTACTGCCGCCTTTCCTTACGGAATATTGACGACGATCAAGATCGATGCAGATTCCGGTGTCGCGCGGTCAGCCATGCGTCGGCATCACGGTCGAGCGGCCCGCCACCGGGGCCGCTACCGCCGCCGACGGCCAGCGTTCGGTGATCACCTTGGTACGGGTATAGAAGCAGATGCCTTCCATGCCATGCACATGCAGGTCGCCGAACAGGGACTGCTTCCAGCCACCGAACGAGAAGAATGCCATCGGCACCGGGATCGGCACGTTGACGCCGACCATGCCGACTTCGATCTCGTTCTGGAACTTGCGCGCAGCGCCACCGGATGCGGTGAAGATCGCGGTGCCGTTGCCGAATTCGTTGCGGTTGACCAGTGCGATGGCTTCGTCGAGCGTATCGACGCGCACCACCGAAAGCACTGGCCCGAAGATCTCGTCGCGATAGATCGACATCTCGGGGCTGACGTGGTCGAACAGCGTGGGTCCTAGGAAATAACCCTGCTCATGGCCGTCCACCGAAAGCCTGCGGCCGTCGAGCACCAGCGCCGCGCCCTCGGACTCGCCGCTGTCGACATAGCCCTTCACCTTGTCGCGGTGCGCCTTCGACACCAGCGGCCCCATGTCGGCGCCCGCGACATCGCCGGGCGCAACCTTGTAGCCGGCGCCGATCCTGGCGATCTTCGCGACCAGTTCGTCGCCGATGCCGCCTACCGCCACCACCGCCGAGATCGCCATGCAGCGCTCGCCGGCCGAACCGTAACCCGCGCCGGCGATCGCATCGGCGGCGAAGTCGATGTCGGCGTCAGGCATCACGACAGCGTGGTTCTTCGCGCCACCCAGCGCCTGCACACGCTTGCCGCCACGCGCCGCCGTCTCGTAGACGTACTTCGCGATCGGGGTCGAGCCGACGAACGAAACCGCACGCACCGACGGGTGCTGCAGCAATGCATCGACGGCCACCTTGTCGCCGTGCACGACGTTGAAGACGCCGTCCGGCAGGCCGGCCTCCTTGAGCAGTTCCGCCAGCAGCATGCTCGCCGAAGGGTCCTTCTCGGACGGCTTCAGGACGAAGGTATTGCCGCAGGCGATGGCCACCGGGAACATCCAGCAGGGCACCATCACGGGAAAATTGAACGGCGTGATGCCGGCGCACACGCCGATGGCCTGCATGCGCGAATGGCAATCGATGCCGCGCCCGACGTCCTCGGCATGCTCGCCCTTCTGCAGGTGCGGTACGCCGCTCGCGAATTCCACGACCTCCAGGCCGCGCTGTACCTCGCCCTGGGCGTCGGGCAGCGTCTTGCCATGCTCTTCGGTGATCAGCCTGGCCAGCCGATCGCGATTGAGTTCGATCAGTTCCTTGAACTTCGCCATGACCCGTGCCCGGCGCAGCGGCGGGGTAGTGCTCCAGTCGGAGAAGGCAGCGCTGGCCGCTCGCACCGCCGCGTCGACATCGGCAGCATCGCCCAGAGCGACCTTGCGGATGACCTGGCCGGTTGCCGGGTTGGTGACCTCGCCGCTGCGGCCGCTGCGGGCGGCGTGGCGTGCGCCGTTGATCCAGAAGGTGACGAGTTCGTTCATCGGCGTGCTCGATCGGTGCATGGAAGGGGCCCCGCGACAGGCACGGGAGCAAGGGCGAAAGTATAACCGCCGGCGTCGATCGGACTGGATGCGGGCTTCGGGCGCACGCGCTCGACAGGGTCCCGCCCAGACGCGGAGCCCCTCGAACCGGGCGGGGAAGCGCCGATGAGCGACAATCCAACGGAAAGGAGCCAGTCAACCATGACGGACGCGATGCGGGGCCAGCGCAGGCCGGGATACCGAGACACAGACGTCGACGCACGGCGATGCCAGGTGCGCAGATGAGCGTCGGCGTGCTGGCACTGGTTGCCATCATGACGATCGCGCTGCTGGTGATGCTTGGCCTGTGGCGCCTCAGCGTGCGCGAAGCCTACATCCGCGAGACGCTGCTCCCGCCAGGCCTCCTGGATACGCTGTCCAGCCCCTTCCCGGCGCTGAGCCTGAAGGACCGGCAACTGGTCGCGCGCGGGCTGCGCAAGTTCTTCCTCGCGCAACTGAAGGCCGGCCGAAAGCCCGTGGCCATGCCTTCGCGCGTGGTCGGCGCACTCTGGACGGCGTTCGCGCAACGCGGCGCCGCCTACGAGTCCTACTGTCGCCAGAGCCTCGGACGGGTGCTTCCGGTCACCGCGCCGGTGGCATTGTCTGTCGAAGCCGCGGCCAATGCCGGGCTGCGCCGCTGCTGGTGGAATGCCTGCCGGGAAGAAAACCTCGATCCGAGCGCACCGACGCGGATCCCGCTCTTGTTCGCACTGGATGCGAAACTGAAGATCGAGCATGGCCATTACTACTTCGCTGACGATGCGGCGAGGCTTCGCGCGTTGCGCCGCGATGACGGCGGCGAGTGGTCGTTCGAGCGCGAGCGCAGCTGGACGCCCGACGATCTGCGCGATACCGCATGGGACGGGGGCACCGACGGCTTCGGCGACGGCGGTGGCGGCGACGGCGGTGGCGGCGACGGCGGCGGCGGAGACTGACCTCGGCGACTGACCTCGGCGACTGACCTCGGCGACTGCTCCCGGTACCAGCGCGGCGCCGGTCGTGCGGGCCGGGACTCGAGCCCCGCGCGGATCAGGCGCCGACGAGCCCCATCAGCCGCCATACCGGCATCGACAGCGCGATCGACAGCAGCACCAGCAGGCCCCACAGCCAGGCCAGCGCACGCGCATGCCGGTGCGAGAAGCACTCGCCGGAGCCGTGGTAGAGCGCCAGGTAGACCGTACTCTGGTAAGGCAGGAACCACACCTGCGTCGATACCAGCGCCACCAGTGCAACCAGGAACGGATGTACCTGCGCCGCGCCGGCCGCCGGCAGTGCGACCAGCGTCAGCAGGGGCGCAGCGGCCTGCCAGCGCACGATGAACGACAGGCCGAAGCCGACCAGCGCCAGGACCAGGCAGAACGACAGGCTGCCCAGGGCCATCGACTGGATGACTGCGGCAAGCCGCGCACCCAGCCAGGTACCGATACCGAGCGTGGTGAACACGGTCGCCAGGCTGGAGATCGCGCCGAAGAACAGCAGGAACGGCCAGTTCACGCCGGTACGCACCATCGTCGTGTCGAGCGCACGGCCGAGCGCCAGCACGACCAGCGCACCGACGCCGAGCCATGCGCCGTTGATGCCGTGCCACGGCTCGGTCAGGAAGCCGGCGATCAGGCCGATGAGCACCGCGAGGCAGAGCTTCTCGTCCGCACGCATCGGCCCCAGTACCGCACGCTGCAGCGCGAGCCGGTCCCCGGGGTTCGCAGCCGCGGCCGTCGGCCGGTAAAGCCACACCACTGCGGACACCCCCCCGGCGAACAGCAGCAGGTGCAACGGCAAGGCCGCGACGAACCAGCCGGCGAACCCGAACTGGCTCCGGACCTCGTCGGGCAGCAGGCCGTGCACCAGCAGGCCGACCGAAGAGCCGGTCAGGAACAGGCCGGCCATCTGTCCGAAGCCGATCAGTGCCGCCAGCGCAAGCCCGGTCGCCGCACGACCGCCGGGTTCGAAGCCGAGCGCCTCGGCGATCTCGCGCACCATCGGCGCAGCCAGCGCCGTGCGGCTGGTCGCATTGGGCAGCGTCGGCGTCACGGCGGTGCCGACCAGCCCGAGCGTGATGCAACGGCTGGCGAAGCCGGCCGGCTTGCGGCCGAGTGCCGCCAGTGCGACCCGGTACATCAGCCCGGTGTTGCCCACGGCGACACCGACCGCAAGCACAGACAGCACCAGCACCCAGGGTTGGCTGGCGAAACCGTCCAGCGCGACGCGTGGCGCGACCAGGCCGGTGACTACCCAAGAGGCGATCAGCGCCAGCGCGATCACCTCTTCGGCCAACGCCTCGGTGGCGAACAGGATGGCCGCTGCGACGACGGTCAGGAGGGCCTGCCAGCCCGCCGGGCCGAGACCCTCCGGCGGCGTCATCGTCCACAGCGACAGCGGCAGCAGGGCCAACGCCAGTCCCGCGAGCCTGCGCAGCGGCAGAGGCCGGCGCGCCGGCGCGGCCGCGGACGGTTCGGCATCGCTTGTCGATGCCACCTCGGACAGGGCAGCTTCCCGCCCGTCCGGCGCCGTCGCCGCAGGCGTACCGCGCGCGCTCAGGCGCAATGCATCGCTGTCGGCGCCGGCCGCGCGATATGCGGCAGCTGCAGGGTTGCGCTGGCCCAGATGCTCGAGCTCGACTGCAATCGCGCAGATGCGCGCCGCGAGCGCGGTATGGCGGTGCTCGGCCTGCAGCCCGCGTTGCAGCGAGCGGGCGATCGCAACCGGCACGCGGTAGCCGTCCGGCTCGTCGCGCAGCAGGGGCGACTGGCGCGCGAGCGCCGCCAGCCTGATCCGCGCCCTGTCCTCGTCGACCTCGGCCAGCCGTGCCAGCACCGCCAGCGGCGCGCGTTCGAACAGGGCTGCCGCCTCGACGAGGTCGCGCTGACCGGCATCGAGCTCTCGCAGGCGTCCGGCCACCCAGGTATCGACTTCCCGCTGCAGTTCGCCGAGCGCGCGCCGAGTACGGGCAAGGTCGAGCCCGATCGCGGCGCTCAGGTGCAGCATCAGGTCCGGTTCGCCGCGCAGCAGCGCATCGAACCGGACCCGGGGCAGCATCCAGACTCGTACTGCGGTCACCGAGACCACGCTCGCCGAGCGCGGCTCGTCGGTAAGCAAGGACAGTTGCCCGAAGCTCTCGTAGGGTTCGATGCGGTCGATCGCGGACCCCGACACGCGCCGCTCCGCGACGCCCTCGCGCATGATGTAGAGACCGTCGCCTTCGCCGCCGGCCTCGAACACGAGCGATCCGGCATCGAACCAGCGCTCCTCGAGCACGCCCGCGAGCTTCGCGAGGTCGACTGGGTCAAGCCCGGCGAACATGGGCACCGCAGCCAGTGCCTGCGCCGCGGCAAGCGACTCCTGGCCCTCGCTCACCGCTGCGTCCGGCGGCAGCGCGGACCGCGCACATCAGGCCCCTGCCCGCGCCTCATGGCCGGACCTTCCAGGGATGGAAGAACTCGACCCGGTCGATCGAATTGACCAGCGCATCGAGCACCAGCCGACCGCGCAGTACCCGCAGCCGGATCCGGGTGCCGGCGGCACCGGCGGCCCAGAGCCTTTCGTAGAATTCGCGCGGCGTGGCCACCGGATCGGCAGCCACCGCGATGATCACGTCGCCCTCGCGGATACCCACACGCTGCGCCGGAGACTGGTCCATCACGTGCGCCACGACCACCTTGCTGTCGTCCTGGGCCGTGTAGACGCCAAGCCAGGGGCGTGCCGGCTCGGGGCCGCGGCCATGCGCGATCAGGTGGGGCAACAGCGGCCGCAGCAGATCTGTCGGCACGAACATGTTGCCGGGCAGGGCGCTGCCCTGGTCGAGCGCATCGCCGACCCACAGCGAGGCGACGCCCAGCAACCGACCCTCGGCATCGACCAGCGCGGCGCCACTGTGCTCCGAACGCCCCGGGACGGTGAACAGCGCTTCACCCAGCATGTACTCCCAGTAGCCGACGAATGGCCGGCGCGACACGACTGCCGCGGCGCTCGCGCCCCCGGCGCCCTCCTGCGCGACGAAGTAGCGCGGCTGCATCTCGCGCACCGACGAGGAATCGCCCAGCACCAGCGGATGGTCGGTGACCCTGCCGCTGGCACGCAACAGCCCGAAACCGGTCGCATGGTCGAATGCGATCACGCTGGCCGAGAGCACACGGTTGTCGCGGGTGATCACCAGCACCGACCCTGCCTCGATCACCAGATAGCCGATGGTCAGGATCAGCGTACCGGCCCGGGCATCCTCCCCGGGCACGTCATCGGCGCGGATCACGATCCCGGTCCCCTCGCGTTCGGTGCCCAGGGTCTGCCCGGTGCGCGCGTCCTCGATCGTGCGCACGCTCAGCTTCACCACCGCATCCAGCACCGCGTCGGGGAGCGCGCGGGTCGACGCCGGGTCGTTCACCGCCCGCCACGCGGCAAGGCTCGCGAGCACGAGCGGGACGCTGTCCGGCAGCGGCGGGGCGGGGATAGCTGGCCGGTACGATCCTGGTGGATCGCCCGGATCCGGCGATTTGGATGGATCCGACACGCCCCTACTGTACCGCTCCGCGGGTCCGCATGCGCGCCTGGCCGGTGTCATCGCTGCCGCGCGTGCTACCGTCGTCGTTGCACCGCAGCCGACCGCTGGCGGGCTGCATCACGCCGGCCGCGCCCTTGCCCGACAGGAATCCGAGTGCCACCACCTTCCAGCCAGCCCCGCCAGCCCCGCCAGACCCGCACCCGCTCCAGTCCCGCACCGAAGGCAGGTCGCGAGTTCGATCGCTCGCTGCTGAGCGCGCGCGAACTGGCCCGCCTGCTCCCCCTCACCACCCCCGCGAAGATCCAGGACTTCATCACCGACCGGCTGTCCTGCAACCACGAGGTGAATGGCGATACCGTGCTGTCGGTGCGGTCGGTGCTGCGCGAGAAGCATGCGCACTGCATCGAGGCAGCCTTCGTAGCGGCCTGCTGCCTGTGGCTCAACGGCGAGCCGCCGCTGTTGCTCGACCTGCACGCCGAGGGCCACGACTACGACCACGTGGTCGCCGTGTTCCGCCGCAACGGCTGCTGGGGCGCGTTGTCGAAGAGCAACCACCTCTGGTACCGATGGCGCGATCCGGTCTACCGCTCCCTGCGCGAACTGGCGATGTCGTACTTCCACGAATACGTGGATGCCGAAGGCACCAAGACGCTGCGCAGCGTCTCGGTGCCGCTCGACCTGTCACGGGTGGATCCTGCCCTGTGGATCACCAGCCCGGACCATTGCTGGGAGATCGTCGATCGCCTCGGCAGGCTGAAACACACCCGGCTGCTGCCGCCGGGCCAGCGCCGCTGGCTGCGTCCGCGCGACAGGCTCGAACGCAGCGGCAACGCCATCATCGAATATCCGGAGTGAAACCGGGGTCAGGCGCGCGCGACGGTGTTGCGCAGCACACCGATGCGCTCGAGTTCGCACTCGACGACATCGCCAGGCTGGCAGTAGCCCTTCGCAGGGACCAGCGTCTCCTCGCCATCGGCCGCGCCGATCCACTGGCCGCCGAGTTCCGCATCGGTCGACCACGCCGTGCCGCCAGGCGTGCCGGTGATGATCACCATGCCCGGCTGCAGCGTGAGATTGGTCGAGAAGAAATGGATCAGCTCGGCGCACGACCAGATCATGTTGCCGGTCGACGCCGACTGGCGCAACTCGCCGTTGATACGGGTGCGCAGGCGCAGCGCCTGCGGGTCGGGAATCTCGTCGGCCGTGGTGATCCACGGACCGAGCGGCGCCGCGCTGTCGAACACCTTGCCGCGGCCCAGTTCGTACCAGGTGCTGCCGTCGGGCTTGCGCCGCACCTGCCGGTCGCGCGCGGTCACGTCGTTGACGATGGTGTAGCCGAACACGTGTTCGAGCGCGCGCTCCACAGGGATGTGCCGTCCCGGCCTGCCGATCACTACCGCCAGTTCGGTCTCGCAGTCGAGCTTCTTCGTGAGTCGCTCGTCGTACACGATGTTCGCCTCGGGGCCGACCACGCAATCGGCCGTCTTCAGGAAGAACTCCGGTTCCTTGCCGGAAATGGGCGCAGCCGCCTTCTCACGGTTGTGGTCGTGGTAGTTGCTGCCGCTGCACAGGATGGTCGACGGTCGCAGTGGCGCCGCCAGGCGCACGGTCTTCAGCGCGCGGATCGCAGCGGCCGGAGCCATCGACAGCAGCGATGCGGCCAGCGCACGCGCCGGCTCGCCGGCACCGATGAACGCCAGGCAGTTGGCGAACCAGGCTGCGCCCTCGGGCGGTACCGCCCTGCCGCCGGCCGCATGCGCCTCGAGCGCACGCAGCGCATCGACCATGCCGGCGCCGTTGACGAAACCCAGGCGCTCGCGCCCGTCTTCCAGGTAAGTCAGTACTTTCACGTCGTTGCCTCGTCGAGCGGCGGCCGGTTCATTCCAGCTTGCCCATGCGGCGGATCACGTCGGCCAGCCGCTTCGAATCGCGTTGCAGGAAATCGTCGAACTCGGCACCCTGCAGGTGCATGATCGGCGTCTCCATCGCCGACATCGCCTTGATGAAGCCGGCGTCGGCGACCGCCTCCTTCACCGAGCCGCGCACGCGCGCCAGCACCTCGGCAGGCAGACCGGCCGGCGCGAACACGCCGGACCAGATGTAGAACTCCGCCTCGTAACCGGCCTCGCGCATCGTGGGCAGGTCGGGGAAGGCCTTGAGCCGCTGCCCGCCCCATGAGCCGAGCAGGCGCACCTTGCCCGCCTTCACATGCGGGCTGGCGACCCCGGGCGCCTGCGCGGTCACCTCGACCTGGCCGCCGAGCAGGGCGCTCATCGCGGGGCCGCCACCGCCGAACGGCACGTGCAGCAGTTGCGCACCCGCCGACTGCGCCAGCATCTCGACCGCGACATGCAGCGTGCCGTAGATACCCGACGATGAATATGTGATCTTGCCCGGACGGCTGCGCGCGTCCTTCATCAGGTCGGCCACCGTCTTCCACGGGCTGTCGGCGCGCACGATCAGCACGGTCGGATCGGCCGACACCAGCGCCACCGGCGTGAATTCCTTCATCTGGTAGCTCGGCGCGCGCCCGTTGACGCGGTCGGCTTCCGGGATGGTGACGATGCTCGACAGCGCCATCAGCAGCGTGTAGCCATCGGGCTTCTGGCGCGCCACGTGCACCATGCCGACGCCGCCGCCCGCGCCGGGCCGGTTCTCGATGACGATCGGCTGGCCGAGCGTGCGGGTCATCGCCTGCGCCAGCGGGCGCCCGGTGATGTCGGCGATGCCGCCGGGCGCGAACGGTACGACCATGGTGATCGGACGGCTGGGCCAGGCGGCCGGCGCCTGCGCACTGGCGGTACCGGCAACAAGACCTGCCGCAGCGATGGCTGCGACCGCAGCGGTGACAAAGCTCTGACTCACGATGGGCGCTCCTCCTGGAAGATCGAACGGCCGGGGCGCCGATTATGCCGTGCGCAGCGCGGCCAGGGTCGCCTGCACGATCGACGTCGCATCCACGCCGAAAAACGCCCGCAGCGCCTGCCGGGTGTCGCTGCGGCCGAATCCGTCGGTACCGAGCGTGACATACGGCGCCGGTACCCAGCCGCGCACGAGGTCCGGCAGCGCGCGCACATAGTCGGTCGCGGCCACCACCGGACCACTGCCGGCGCCGAGCGCAGCGGTGATCCATGGCGTGCGCGGCGCGTGCGGGTTGTGCAGGTTCCACGCATCGCAATCGAGCCCGTCGCGCCGCAGTTCGGTGAAACTGGTCACGCTCCAGACTTCCGCATCGACGCCGTGGGTTGCCTCGAGCACTTCGGCTGCGGCCAGCACTTCACGCAGGATGGTTCCGCTGCCGAGCAGCCGTACCGGCCGGGCGCCAGGCGCCGCATTGCCCGGGCGAACCCGGTGCATGCCGCGCAGGATGCCTTCCGTCGCATCGGCCGGCATCGGCGGCTGCGGGTAGTTCTCGTTCATCACGGTGACGTAGTAGAAGACGTCTTCGCGCGCCTCGAGCATCCGGCGCATGCCGTCGTGCACGATCACGGCGACCTCGTAGCCCCAGCACGGGTCGTAGGCCACGCAGTTCGGGTAGGTCGACGCGATCAGGTGGCTGGTCCCGTCCTGGTGCTGCAGGCCCTCGCCCGACAGCGTGGTGCGGCCGGCCGTGGCACCGATCAGGAAGCCGCGCGAGCGCATGTCGGCCGCCGCCCAGATCAGGTCGCCGATGCGCTGGAAACCGAAGATCGAATAGAAGGTGTAGAACGGCAGCATCGGCAGGCCGTGCGTCGAATAGCTGGTGGCCGCCGCCAGCCAGGACGATATCGCCCCCGCCTCGCTGATGCCCTCCTCCAGGATCTGCCCTTCGCGCGCCTCCTTGTAGTAGACGAGTTCGTCGCGGTCCTCCGGTTCGTACAGCTGGCCGACGGCCGAGTAGATCGCCACCTGCCGGAACAGCGCCTGCATGCCGAAGGTACGCGCCTCGTCGGCGACGATCGGCACGATGCGCGGGCCGAGCGCCGGATCCTTGAGCAGCTGGCCGAGCATCTGCACGAACACCATCGTCGTCGACTGCTCGCGCGCGCCCGAGCCCTCGAGCAGCCGCGCGAACGCGGGCAGCGGCGGCACCGGCAGCGCCGGCACCTCGGTGCTGCGCCGGGGCAGGTAACCGCCCAGCGCGGCGCGCCGCTGGTGCAGGTAGCGCATCTCGGGGCTGTCCGCGTCCGGCCGGTGGAAACGCAGCTGCGCGACATCGTCCTTCGACAGCGGCAGCGCGAAGCGGTCGCGGAACGCGAGCAGCGCTTCCTCGTCGAGCTTCTTCTGCTGGTGGGTACCCATGCGGCCCTGCCCCCAGTGGCCCATGCCGTAGCCCTTCTTGGTCTGCGCGAGGATCACGGTCGGCTGGCCGCGGTGGCGTACCGCCGCGTGGTAGGCCGCGTGGATCTTCACCGGGTCGTGCCCACCACGACGCAGCCGGTCGATGTCGGCATCGGTCAGGTGGGCAACCAGCTGCCGAAGCTCGGGATAGCGGTTGAAGAAGTTCTCGCGGTTGAACGCGCCATCGGTTGCCGCGTACTTCTGGAACTCTCCATCGACCGTCTCGTGCAGCCTGCGCAGCAGGATTCCTTCATGGTCGCGCGCGAACAGCGGGTCCCAGTCCGATCCCCAGAGCAGCTTGACCACGTTCCAGCCGGCACCCGCGAACAGACCCTCCAGTTCCTGGATGATCGAGCCGTTGCCGCGCACCGGACCGTCCAGCCGC
The DNA here is from genome assembly GCA_020248265.1 of Rhodocyclaceae bacterium. Classification (NCBI taxonomy): domain Bacteria; kingdom Pseudomonadati; phylum Pseudomonadota; class Betaproteobacteria; order Rhodocyclales; family Rhodocyclaceae; species Rhodocyclaceae bacterium. Next base: position 339,529 of record JADCHX010000011.1, on the reverse strand, counting down.
TGCAGGTTGCAGTTGACGACGAACACGAGGTTGTCGAGTCCTTCGCGCCCGGCCAGCGACAGCCCGGCCAGCGATTCCGGCTCGTCCATCTCGCCGTCGCCGACGAACGCCCAGACGCGACGGCCGCGCGTCTCGAGCAGCCCGCGATGCTCCAGGTAGCGCAGGAAACGCGCCTGGTAGATCGCGTTGATCGGTCCCAGCCCCATCGATGCACAGGCGAACTGCCAGAACGATGGCATCAGCCATGGATGGGGATACGACGGCAGGCCGCGGCCACCGGTCTCGCGCCGGTAGTGGTCGAGCTGGTCCTCGTCGATGCGGCCCTCGAGGAAGGCGCGCGAATACACGCCCGTCGACGAGTGCGGCTGGAAGTACACCAGGTCGCCGTCCTGCCCGCCACGGAAGAAATGGTTGAAGCCGACTTCGAACAGGTCTGCGGCCGACGCATAGCTGGCGATGTGGCCACCGAGCTCCGGATGCGCACGGTTGGCGCGCACGACCATCGCCAGCGCATTCCAGCGGATGATCGCCGACAGCCGGTTCTCGATGTCGAGGTCGCCGGGATACTGCGGTTGCGCCTCCAGCGGGATCGAGTTGCGGTAAGGCGTGTTCAGCACCGGCGGCAGCGGCACGCGCTTCGATCGCGCCAGGTCGAACAGCCGGCGCAGCAGGAAGGTCGCGCGCTCGGGGCCTTCGCGCGCGATCGTCTGTTCGAACGCCTCCAGCCACTCGCGGGTCTCTTCCGGATCCTCGTCGGGTGGCGCGACGCGGAGGAATGCCCGGGCGGCGGGAAGGCCCGGACTGTCTTCAGCGGGGTTCGGGATGCTCTCGTCCATGGTGTGCAACGCGCGCTGGCGCGCCCTCCTCGTCAGGTACCGGCCGTGGATCGCCGGTTGCACCGATGGTATCGGGACGCCACCGGCACGGGCTGCCGAAGCCAATCGCACGGACCGCCTCTGTCGGCATATCATGCCGCATTAACTATCGAAACAGAGTTTTCATGCTGCCAACATCGCTGGACACCAAAGACCTGCGCATCCTCGACCGACTGCAGCGCGATGCCAGGATCTCCAACGTGGACCTCGCACAGGCGGTCAACCTGTCGCCCTCGCCGTGCCTTGCCCGGGTACGCGCGCTGGAAGCCTCCGGAGTCATCGCTCGCCACGTCACCCTGCTCGATCCGTTGGCGGTCGGGCTCGATGTCACCGTGTTCATCCAGGTCGCGCTCGACAAGCAGGTCGAGCCGGTACTCGACCGCTTCGAGAAGGCGGTGCGCGAACGTCCCGAGGTGATGGAGTGCTATCTGATGACCGGGGACGCCGACTACCTGCTGCGCGTGGTCGTGCCCGACGTGCGGGCACTCGAGCGGTTCATCGTCGACGTGCTGTCGCGCATGCCCGGCGTGGGCAACATCAAGTCGAGCTTTGCGCTCAAGCAGGTGAAATACGAGACCGCGCTGCCGCTGCAGCCGCCGACGGTCAGTCGGACGCGCGCGCGCCGGAGCGCTTGACCAGTTCAGCGTACTTCGCCACTTCCTTCCTGAGGAAGACCGCGAACTCGGCCGGTGGCAGGAAGATACCTTCCGCCCCATCGCGCTCGAACGCGGCGCGTATGTCGGGATGCGCATGCACCTTGCGCATTTCTTCGACCCAGCGATCGAGCACCGGCTTCTGCACGCCGGCCGGCAGCCATGCGCCGTACCAGATGTCGGTATCGAAACCCGGCACGAAGTTCGCCATCGGCGGCACGCCCGGCAGCGCGGCAGCCGGGCGTGCGGTGGTCACCGCATGCACGCGCAGCTTGCCGGAACGGATGTGCGGCAGCGCGCTGATGCTGGCGACGAAGCCCATGTCGACCTCGCCGCCGATCAGTGCCGCGATCACCCCGCCCGCGCCCTTGTAGGGAATGTGGGTGAGGACGGCCTTGCCCGAGAGCTTGAACAACTCACCGGACAGATGGCTGGTGGTACCCGTGCCGTTCGATCCGAAATTCAGGCCGCCGCTGCGCTTCTGCGACAGCGCGATGACGTCCTTCACCGACTTTGCCGGCACCAGCGGATGGGTGACCAGGGTCAGCGGGGCGCTGGCGAGGAAGGCGACCTGCTGGAAATCGGTAAACAGGTTGTAGTTCAGCTTCGGGTACAACGAGACGTTCACCGCGATCGAGTTGGTGGTGATCATGATCGTGTGGCCGTCGGCCGGCGCTTTCGCCGCGATCTCGGCACCCACGTTGCCGCCAGCGCCGGCCCGGTTGTCGACCGCGACCGGCTGGCCGAGCGCATCGCCGAGGCGCGCCGCGAACTGGCGGCCGATGATGTCGGTGCCACCGCCTGGCGCGAAAGGCACGACCAGCCGGATCGGCCGGCTCGGGAACGTCTGCGCCTGTACGGTCGCGGCAGCGATGAGCAGAAGCAGGGTCGCGCAGGTGGTGCGCACGGCGGTCATGCGGTCGATCATGTGGTCCACTCCTGGGGCACGGGACAGCGGCCGCGCGATTGTACGGCAGCCTCCATCGGCCGGTTGAAAACTGACCTTTCCGTCAAGGTCGCCGCGGCAGCAGGATCGAACGATCGACCTGCCGGATGTCGGTCTTGCCGCAGAAGGCCATCGTGATGTCCAGTTCCTTGCGGATGATCTCGAGGCAGCGCGTGACGCCCGCCTCGCCCATCGCGCCCAGGCCGTGCAGGTAGGCACGCCCGATCATCGTCGCCTTCGCACCGAGCGCCACCGCGCGCAGCACGTCCTGCCCGGACCGGATGCCGCTGTCGAACCAGACCTCGATCCGCGGGCCGACCGCATCGACGATCGCCGGCAGTGCATCGATCGTCGATGGCGCCCCGTCGAGCTGGCGCCCCCCGTGGTTGCTGACCACCAGCGCATCGGCGCCGGCGTCGGCGGCGAGCCGTGCGTCCTCGGCGTCCATGATGCCCTTGAGCACCAGCGGACCGCCCCAGCGGCGCTTGATCCACTCGACGTCGCTCCAGTCGAGCGTCGGGTCGAACTGGGCGCTGGTCCAGGAGGCGAGGCTGGAGGTGTCGCCGACGCCGTCGACATGGCCGACGATGTTGCCGAACTGCCGGCGCGGCGTACCCAGCATGTTCCGGCACCACCGGGGCTTGGTCAGCAGGTTCAGCAGGTTGGCCAGGGTCGGCCTTGGCGGCGTCGACAGTCCGTTCTTCACGTCCTTGTGGCGCTGGCCGAGGATGGTGAGGTCGAGCGTGAGCACCAGCGCAGAACACTTCGCGGCCCTCGCGCGCTCGATCAGCCGCTCGATGAACGCGCGGTCGCGCAGCACGTAGAGCTGGAACCAGAACGGCTTCGTCGTGTGCCCGGCAACGTCTTCGATCGAGCAGATGCTCATCGTCGACAGCGTGAACGGCACGCCGAACTTCTCGGCGGCGCGCGCCGCATGGATCTCGCCGTCTGCCCACTGCATGCCGGCCAGCCCGGTCGGCGCGAGCGCGACCGGCATCGTCACCGGCTGGCCGAGCATGGTTGTGGCGATCGAACGCCGGTCCACGTCCACCGCGACGCGCTGGCGGAACTTCAGTTCCTGCAGGTCGGCCTGGTTGGAGCGGTAGGTTCGCTCGGTCCAGGCGCCGGAATCGCAGTAGTCGTAGAACATGCGCGGGGCGCGCTTCTCATGCAGTACACGCAGGTCTTCGATGTCGGTGATGACGGTCAAGGCATTCCCCCGGTGGCCAGCCCGCGCCGGCTGCGGCCGGCCGGTACGCTGGAGGTGGAGTATCGCGCGATTGACAGGCCGCCGGTTGCGCCGCCCGGCCTAGCGCCGGCTGCGGTAGCGCGCGAGGGCCGGAAGGTCGGGTTCGATGCCGAGCCCCGGTGCATCGGACAGGTGCCAGCAGCCGTCCGCGATGCGCGCGAACGGCCGTGCCAGCGCCTCGCGCAGCGGATTCGGGTTCGAGTCGACTTCGAGCATCCCGCTGCCGCCGACCGCGGCGAGCAGGTGCGCCGACGCGGTCAACCCGATGCCGCCGCCCAGGTAGTGCGGGCAGAACGCGAGGCCGGCCGCGACGATGCCGGCGCCGATGTCGTGGCAGCCGCTGATGCCGCCCCACTTGATCACATCGGGCTGCAGGAAGCGGAACGCCCCGGTCGCCAGCGCCGCGGTGAACTCCCCCTGCCGCGCAGGTTCTCACCGGCGGCCAGCGGGATCGGCGATCGTTCGGCAAAAGCGCGCCAGGTCTGCAGCCGGGCGTCGGCACGCAGCGGCTCCTCCAGCCAGATCGGCCGGAACTCTGCCAGGCGGGCGGCCATCGCGACACCGCCATCGAGGTCCCAGGCCTGGTTGGCATCGATCATCAGTGTCGCGCCATCACCGACCGCGTCGCGCAGTTCACGCAGGTTGCCGGCATCGCGATCCTCGCCGAAGCCCACCTTCAGCTTGAATGCGCCGAAGCCGAGCGCCTTGTGCGCCAGCGCGACCTGGCCCGGGCGCGTCGGGTTGATGCCGCTGGCATAGGCCGGCACGCTTGAGGCCGCGGACGGGTTCAGCAGTCGCGCAAGCGGCAGCCCGGCGCGCCGCGCGACGAGGTCCCAGGCGGCGATGTCGATGCCGGCGATCGCCTGCGCGAACGGCCCGGGTTCATCGGTCTGCAGCACCAGCACCCGGGTGCGCTCGGTGAGGAACTCGAACAACCTGGAGGGCGATGGATGTTCGCGCTCGAGCGCCAGCGGACCGAGTACCTCCTCGATCAGGCATCCGCGATGCTCGGCGCCGTCGGGCGGCCAGTTCGAGAACACCTCCCCCCAGCCATGGGCGCCCTCGGCATCCTCGACGCGCACCGCAAGCGCAGCGCGGCTGCGCATCATCCCGAACGAGTTGCGCACCGGCTCGTCGAGCGGCACGCGCCATACGAAAGCTTCGACCTTGGCCAGCCGGAGCGTCTGCGAGGTCATAGGCTGCCGTCCCCGTGCGACTTGCCCATGGCCGCATCCGGCATCAGGTGATAGATCGCGAAGGCCTCCTGCGCGTCCGTCCACGTAAACCCACACGCGTAGCCGCTCGATGCAGCCAGCGCGCGAAACCCGTCCGGCGTGTACTTGTAGGAATTCTCGGTGTGGATGGTCTCGCCCCGGCGGAACGCATGGACGACTCCGGCAACCTCTACCTGCTGATCGACGAGGCTTTCCAGGTGCATCTCCACGCGTCCGGCCTGCGCATCGTAGCGCGCAACGTGGCGGAACCGGGACAGGTCGAACGTGCATCCCAGCTCGGCGTTCAGGCGGGCGAGCAGGTTCAGGTTGAAGCGCGCCGTGACGCCCTGCCGGTCATCGTATGCGGCTTCCAGTACCGCAGCGTCCTTGCGTGTGTCCACGCCGATCAGCACGCTGCCGCTCGGGCCGATCCAGCGCCCGACGCGACACAGGAACGCCCGCGTCTCTTCCGGCGTGAAATTGCCGATCGTCGAGCCGGGAAAGTACAGCACCCGCGGCGCTCCCGGCGGAAGACGATCGTCGGGCAGGGTGTCGAGGCGCGTGTAATCCGCATGGATCGCGAGCACCTGCAAAGAAGGGAACAGGCGCGCAGTACCGGCGGCGCCGGTCTCGAGCATCGAGCGCGAGATGTCGATCGCGACATAGGCGCATGGCAGGCAGGCCTCGATCAGCAACCGGGTCTTGGTGCCGGCGCCACTGCCCGGTTCGATCAGGACAGCGCCGGCCGGGAGCGCGGACGCTATCGCATCGAGATGCTCGCGCAGGATGGCCAGTTCGGTGCGCGTGACGTAGTACTCTGGGGTGGCGCAGATCGCCTCGAACAGTTCACTGCCCTGCTCGTCGTAGAACCACTTGGCCGGAAGCGCGCGGGGAGCGGCGGCGAACCCGGCCAGCACGTCATCACGCAGCGAAGTGCCGAAGGTATCGGCCGCGGCAAATGCAAGGTTGGCGGGACGCGTATCCATCATCGCCGCATGGTAACCGGTCGCCGCCCGGACAGGTGGACGCGGAGCGACCACCTGTCGCGGCGTATACATCCACCGCGGCAGACGCTCGATGCAGGGACGGCGGCGCGAGACTGCGCCGGTCAGATCAGACGCAGGGAAAACCCGCTCTCGATCCAGCGACGGATGCGATTGGCATCGGCGATGCGCGAGTGGCGGCCGTCGGAGTCGAGCAGGACGATCACCATGTCTTCACCATTGATGCGCGTGTGCATGACCAGACAGCGCCCCGCCTCGCGGATGAAGCCGGTCTTCGAAAGGCCGATGTCCCACTCTGGGCTCGCCACGAGCTGGTTCGAGTTGTTGAACTGCAGGTGCGCTGCACGGTTACCCGGGGTGTCGACACGAAGCGCCGACGTGGTCGTGTATTCACGGATCGTCGAATAGGTCATGCCGGCGTTCACCAGCCGTACCAGGTCCTGCGCCGTGGCCACGTTGCCGCTGTGCAGGCCGGTGGAATCCTCGAAACGCGACTGGTGCATGCCGAGCGCCTGTGCCTTCAGGTTCATCTGGGCGATGAACTCGCGGTAGCCGCCGGGCGAGGTCCTCGCCAGTGCTGCGGTGGCACGGTTCTCCGAAGACATCAGAGACAGGCGGAGCATCTCGGCGCGGCTGAGCGTGGTACCGGCGGCCAGGCGCGAGCCGAGCCGGCGCGTGGCGTCGATGTCTTCCTCGGTGATGGTGACCGGTTCATCCATCGCCTGGTTGTAGTCGAGCACCACCATCGCGGTCATCAGCTTGGTGATGGACGCGATCGACCGGACCCTGTCGTCATTGCGCGAGAACAGCACCTGTCCGCTCGCCTGTGAAGCGACCAGCACCGCGGTCGAGCGCAGGACCAGGTCGCTGGGCGCCTCCGCCGAACGCGCGGAGTCGGGACGGTACCGCATCGACACGGGCGTCGCGCGGGCGGCAGTCATCGGCGCTGCCTTCGCCGCCGCATGCCCGCTGGCCGGGATCGTCGCACGCACCCGTTCGCCCGGCCGGGCGGTGCCGTGGCGGCCGGTGGCGGTTCGCTGTGCCTGCGCGGCGGGCCGCTGTGCCTGCGCGGCGGGCCGCGCCGCCTTTGGCGCCTGCGCCTTGCGGGCAGTGGCCTCGCGCGAGTTCGCGGGCTGCGCATGGGCCTGTGGTGCGGGGAGCGACACCGTAACGGCCGCGAAGCAGAGCAATCGAAGCCACTTCCTGAGAGAGCGGGTCGTCACGGTTCGGATCCTCGTGCGCATGGATGCCATACTGTCAACGGCACCCTCGGGCGGCAGCTTTAGCGTCCCGAATGGGGCGCTCGCCGCGCGATTAGATAACGAAAACCGTGGCTTGGCAACTACAGCTCAGGAATTTCCTCGATCGATCAGGGTTCGCCGCGGGTCAGCTGCCAGTCTGTACCGAGCGCTCCTGCTGCTGCAGTGACCACATCTGCGCATACTGCCCGCCCGCTGCGAGCAGTTCGCGATGGGTGCCGCGCTCGATGATCCTGCCCTGCTCCATCACCAGGATCTGGTTGGCGTCGATGATCGTCGACAGACGGTGTGCGATCACCAGCGTGGTGCGGCCGATCGCGATCTGGTCGAGTTCGCCCTCGATCGCCTGCTCGGTTTCGGAATCCAGGGCCGAGGTGGCCTCGTCGAAGATCATCACCTGCGGGTTCTTGAGGATGGCGCGGGCGATCGCGACCCGCTGCTTCTCGCCCCCCGACAGCTTCAACCCGCGCTCGCCGACCGCCGATTCATAGCCCTGTGGCAGCGACGCAATGAATTCGTGGATATGCGCCGACTGTGCCGCAGCGACCACCTCATCCGGGGCGGCCGAGGGCCTGCCGTAATGGATGTTGTAGCGGATCGTGTCGTTGAACAGCACGGTGTCCTGCGGCACGATGCCGATCGACGCACGCAGGCTCTGCTGGCGCAGGCGCCGCACGTCGATGCCACCGACCGAGACGCTCCCGCTCTGTACGTCGTAGAACCGGTAGAGCAGCCGTGCCAGCGTGGACTTGCCGGAACCGCTGTGGCCCACGACCGCCACCTTCGCCCCTGCCGGGACCTCGAAGCTCACCCCGTGCAGGATCTGCCGCGCCGGGTCGTAGCCGAAATCAACGTGATCGAAGCGGATCGCCACGCTGCCGGGAGGCACGTCGACCGCGCCCGGGGCATCCTGCACCTCGCGATGCTGGCCGAGCAACGCGAACATCCGGTCCATGTCGGTGGTCGACTGCTTGATCTCGCGGTAGGCCATGCCGAGGAAGTTGAGCGGGATATAGAGCTGGATCAGGAGCGCATTGACCAGCACCAGGTCTCCGAGCGTGAGTTCCCTCGACGCCACGCCCTGCGCAGCGAAGATCATCAGTACCGTGACCCCGCCGGCGATGATCAGGCTCTGGCCCACGTTCAGCAGGCCGAGCGACGCCTCGGTCTTCACCGCTGCGGCCTCGTAGCGCTCGAGGCTGCGGTCATAGCGCCGCGCCTCGTACTCCTCGTTGTTGAAATACTTCACTGTTTCGTAGTTGAGCAGGCTGTCGACCGCGCGCGTGTTCGCCTTCGAGTCCAGTTCGTTCGCTTCGCGGCGGATCGCCGTCCGCCATTCCGTCACCGAGATCGTGAAATACACGTACAAGCCGACGGCCAGGAAGGTCACGGCCGGGAAGCGCCAGTCGAACTTCGTCAGCAGCACCGCGGCCACCAGCACGAACTCCAGGATCACCGGGATGATCGAGAACAGCATGTAGTTCAGGAGCGTACTGATGCCGCGCGTGCCGCGCTCGATGTCGCGCGACATGCCACCGGTCTGGCGATCGAGGTGGAAACGCAGGCTCAGGCTGTGCAGGTGGCGGAACACCGACAGCGCGACCTTGCGCACTGCGCGCTGGGCCACGCGCACGAACACCACGTCGCGCAATTCGGCGAACAGCGTGGTCGACATCCGCAGCAGGCCATAGGCGAGCAGGAGCATGAAGGGCACGGCCAGCATCGCGCGATCCGGAGAAAGCGAATCGACGATCTCCTTCAGCACCAGCGGCACGCCCAGGTTGGCGAGCTTCGCGCACACCAGCAGCGACAGCGCGGCCACTACCCGCCAGCGATACTCGCGCAGGAACGGCAGCAGTATGCGCACACGCGACCAGTCGAAGAAAGCGGCACGGGGTTGCCCCGGCCCTGCCTGCTGCGGGGCCTGCACTGCCGGCCCGGAATGCCCGTGAGGACTCATGCTGCACCTGCCATCATCGTTCTTGCGTCCTCGATCCTGGATCCGAAACATTTCGGGGCCACATGCCCCGGAAGATAGGAAAAAAAGCGGGCACCCTTGAGGGTGCCCGAAATCCAAAGGAGGAGGATGAAAACAGTGAGCCATTGCGGGCACTCTGTCTTCACGCTCAATCGCAAGCAGAGACCGTGCCAACTTCGGACGGTCATCGAATCAATCACTTGGAGGCGTGGCACATCATCGATCGCGCACCGGATGCACCGCACGCATTCGACACGCCTGAAGCGCGCACCATCGATGCGCAGCACCGGAGACGACGCCGGCCGACGCGCTGCCAGTTACGGCGTACCCGTCCCGGGTGCGCTCTCGTGCGTGCGCGACCTGAACTCGGCGGCCACCGGAGACCAGTAGGCTGCGGCCAGCAGTACGCCCCACAGGATCGCCGCGACGCTGTCCATCGTGTAGGCAAAGCCGGACAGGACTACCGTACCTGACAGTGGCATGGGCAGGTAGATCGCAATCGTCGAGGCCAGCGTCAACCAGCGGGCCCAGCGCTGGAACGCCAGCAGGCCAACCAGCCCGACGCACAGCGCCACGAACGCGCCGAACGACACGGTCGCGCCGATCGATTGCAGGGGCGTGGACAGCATCGCGCCGCGCGAGCTGATCCAGGCCTGCAACTCGGGCGGAAGCAGGTACATGTCGAACGACGCGACGAACATGGCGGCCGGTATCAGAAGCGCGTTGAACAGCACCAGCAGGCGGAACTCGGCACGGACGCTCAAGGGACCTCGGGACATTTCTCTGGAAGATAGCCAAGGATGCCATGCGTGCCAGACGGTTGCCGGATAGCGGTGTCTGTAAACGCGGTGACCGCGCCGGGTCTCCGGGGCGCGGGGGCAGCCCCGGCGGTGGCATCGCCAATGCGCGAAGGCCGCTACAGATAATCCTTGCGTGCTCCATACCCCGCCCAGCCGAGCAGCACCCGCACGATGCCGTAGCTGACCCAGCTGGCGATGCGCGCGGCAAACCCGCGCCGGTACCCGGAAGCGAACACCTGCCGAGCGCCAGCGTCCATGGCCCGCCGCAGGCTGGACAGCAGTTCGGCGGCGAAGGCGGCGTCGCGCACGAACACGTTGGCCTCGCGCGCGAGCAGCAACGACAGCGGGTCGATGTTGGAGGAGCCCACGGTTGCCCACTCGCTGTCGAATACCGCCACCTTCGCATGCATGAAGCTCCGGTGGTATTCGAAGATGCGCACGCCGGCGTCGAGCAGTTGCCGGTACAGCGCGCGCGAGGCATGGCGCATCAGCACGTATTCGACGCGGGCCTGCAACAGCACTGTGACCTTCACGCCGCGCCTGGCGGCATCGATCAGCGCGTGGCGGAACTCGATGCCCGGCAGGAAATAGGCACTGGCGATCAGGATCTCGCGCTCCGAGCGCGCAATCGCCTGCAGGTAGGCATCCTCGATGTCGCGCCGGTGGCGCAACGTGTCGCGGATGACGAAAGCAGCCTGGATCGGCCCGGCCGGCGCCATCGACGGCGCTGTTGCCGACGCGTCGGTTTCCTGCACCGGCAGCGAGACGAGCGACTCGGGCAGCGCGCGCCATGACGGCCAGCGGCGGCCCAGGTAGGTGCGGGCGACGGCATCCCATGTCTGCCGTGCGACGCGCAGTATCTCGAGCGTGAGTGGCCCGCGAATTTTCACCGCATAGTCCCAGCGCGGCGGCGTCTGTCCCGGGGTATGCATGTCGTCGATCACGTTGATGCCACCGGCAAAGCCGAGTTCACCGTCTATCGCGACGATCTTGTGGTGCAGTCGGCGCAGCCGGCTGCGCTGAAAGTCGAACACGGTGACGTCGGGCCGGAAGAACAGCAGTTCGATCCCGGCTGCGCGCAGCCGCGCGCGAAGCACACCGGGCATGTTGCGGCTGCCGAAGCCGTCGACCAGCACATGTACCGCGACCCCGCGCGCGGCCGCCCGCACGAGCGCTTCGGCGACGATCCGCCCTGCCGGATCGTCCGCGAAGATGTAGGCCTGCAGATGGATCTCGTGCCGGGCCGCATCGAACGCTGCCGCAAGCGCCGGGAAGTACGCGCCGCCGCCCTCCAGCAGTTCGACCGCATGCCCTTCGAGGAAACGGGCGTGGGTGGCTGCCGACTGCACGGTGGCCCTGCCTTCAGCCGAGGATGAGCGTGGCTGAAAGCGGTGCATGGTCGGACAGGCGCGCCCAGGCCTGTCCGTGATGCACATGGGCGTGCCGGACTTCGAACCCGCGCACGTAGATCCGGTCGAGCCGGAACATGGGCATGCGCGTCGGGAAGCTGCGCGCCGGGTGGCCGCGCGTGACCTCGAACACCTCGACCATGCCCAGTTCCGAGCTCATGCCGTCGCTGGCTTCCTTGCGCCAGTCGTTGAAATCGCCGGCGATCACGAGCGGCGCGCCCTCCGGCACGAGCGCCCGGATATGCCCGGTCAGCTCGCGCAGCTGCCAGCGCCGGCCGCGTGCAAGCAACCCGAAATGCACGTTGACGCAATGCAGCGGGTGCGCCCAGCCAGGCACGGCGATCTCGCTGTGGAGCAGGCCGCGGCTCTCGAAGAAGTAGGCCGACACATCGATATTGTCCCACTTCGAGATCGGATAGCGGGACAGGATCGCGTTGCCGTGATCGCCATGGTCGTAGACCGCATTCCGGCCGTAGGCGAAATCGTGCCATACCGAATCGGCAAGGAATTCGTACTGCGGTGCGGCCGGCCAGTGCTCGAAGCGCGCGGCATGCCGGTCGTGGCGACCATGCACCTCCTGCAGGAACACGACATCTGCCGCCAGCGTGTGCAGCTGGTCGCGCAGATCGCGCACCATCATCCGCCGGTTGAACGGCGAGAAGCCCTTGTGGATGTTGTAGGTCGCCACCCGCAGCGCTCCAGTGGCGCGCGCGACACCGGCTCCGGACGTTTCGTGGACGGTCGACCGCGCGTCAACCGAGGACACACGCACTCCCGCGGGCTCGGGGCCGGCACGGCGTTCCGGTCGCACGCTCCCGCCCGGGGCGGACTACGACACCTCGAGCATGCGGGTCAGCGCGAGACGCGCGAGCGCCGCTTCCCGCTCGGGTACCGTGATTCGGTTCACCACGCGGCCCTCGACGAGATTCTCGAGGCACCAAGCCAGGTGCTGCGGATCGATGCGTGCCATCGTCGAGCACATGCAAACGGTCGGCGCCATGAACTGCACCACCTTGCCCTGGCTCTTGAACTGGTCCGCAAGCCGGTTGACGAGGTTCAGCTCGGTGCCGACGAGCCAGCGCGTGCCGGGCGCACTCTGCGCGATGGTCCGGAGGATGAAATCGGTCGAGCCGACGTAGTCGGACAGCTTGCAGACGTCGAACTTGCACTCTGGATGGCTGATCACCATGCCCGTCGGGTTCTGCTCGCGCCAGCGCAGGATATGCTGCGGCTGGAACATCTGATGCACGGAGCAATGGCCCTTCCAGAGCAGCACCTTGGCCATCTTGATCTGCTGTGCGGTGAGGCCCCCCATCGGTTCGTCCGGGTCCCAGACCAGCATCTCGGACACCGGAATATCCATCAGGTAGCCGGTCCAGCGGCCCAGGTGCTGGTCAGGGAAGAACAGTACCTTGTCGCGCCGGGCGAACGCCCACTCGAGGATGCTGCGCGCATTGCTCGACGTGCAGACGATGCCGCCATGTTCGCCGCAGAACGCCTTCAGGTCGGCAGCCGAGTTGATGTAGGTGATCGGCGTGATGTGCTCGTCCGGATCGAGCACCTCGGAGATCTCGCGCCAGGCCCGCTCGACCTTGGCGAGGCTGGCCATGTCGGCCATCGAGCAACCGGCCGAAAGGTCGGGCAGGATCGCCACCTGGTGCGGTTTCGTCAGGATATCGGCCACCTCGGCCATGAAATGCACGCCACAGAAGACGATGTACTCGGCGTCGGTCTGCGCCGCCAGACGCGAAAGCCCGAGCGAATCCCCGGTGAGGTCGGCATGCTGGTACACGTCGGCCCGCTGGTAATGGTGGCCGAGGATGGTCGCGCGTGCGCCCAGCCTGGCCCGGGCTGCGACGATCCGCGCCTGGCAGGCGTCGTCTTCCAGGGTCTTGTAGTCGTCGAATGACAACACTGGGGTCGCGGTCATTCCATCCTCCAGGGAAAGCGCATCGGCAAAACGCCACCGATCAACGCAAACGGGCCGGCGAAGTTAACACAACTGTCATCCCCGGGTGCACGGCAGCGAGGTGTCAGCGCGAGGCAAGCAACGGCAGCCGGCGAATGGCATCGCCATTGGTGGACGAAAACACCTTTCCTGCAGCCTCCGACCAGGGCAACCATTGATATCGGGTGTGTTCGCGCGGGGACAAGACCACCGGCAGGCGATCGTCAAGCTCGAGACCGAACGCATGCTCGACATTCTCGGTGACACCGGGACCGTAGCGGGCCCGCCAGTGCGGGTATATCTCGTAGCGACTCGACTGCTTCCAGTCGACCAGGCGGCCCTGCCCGGCATCTATACCGGTCTCCTCGAGCACCTCGCGCCGCGCCGTCTCGTCCAGCGGCTCGTCGAGCCGGTCCAGGCTGCCGGTGACCGACTGCCAGAAGCCGGGGCGGTCGAAACGCTCGAGCAGCAACACGTCAAGGGCACGGGTATGGATCACCACCAGCACCGATACCGGGATCTTGTACACGCGCGCGGCGCCTGGATCAGCCGGCGTCCGGCGCGTCGGCCGACGGCAGCGCATCCAGGCCGAACTCCGCCGGCTCGTCGCTCGCCACCAGCACCCAGCAGGCGATGCCACGCTCGCGCCAGGCGTCGACCGCATCGTCGAGGATCTCGACCAGGGTCTCGAACACGTCCGGGACCTGGTGCGCCGCGAACGCAGCCCCGTCGATGCGCCAGAGCAGGCCCTGCCGGGCGGCATCGCCCGGTTCGTGCCAGGCGTCGTCGCGCAGGCATTCGTCGAGCGCGTCCCAGTTGCCACCGAAATACTCGGGAAGCCTGCAGGCGTCGGCGAAGGCATCCAGGATCGCGCCCTTCGTGCGGCAATGTTCGAGGTCGACCCTGACCACCATCAGCCCGGCGGCGCGCGCGGCGGCCTCCCAGGCATCGAGGTCGTGATCGCATGCATACAGACCGGCGGCTGCGGCATCGCGAAGCAGGCTCTTGTTCATGCCATCGCTCCCGTGACTGTCAGCGGCTCATTCACGGATGCGCCTGAAACTCGCATAGTGGTCGTCGGTGTAGTAGAACTCGCCGGACCGCGCCGTCACGATCCGCCGCGCCCCCCTGTTGCGCGCACCCGGCGTAGGCACGGTGTATTCCAGGTACCAGCCGCGCTCGCGCTGCGGCAACAGTTTCTCGCGGTTGCCGAACACGATGCCGTCCCGGTCGTACGGAAACGGTCCACCCTTGCGAATCAGCGCAAGCGTGCGCTGTGCCTCCGGCGGCAGGTCGGCCAGCGCGACCTCCGCGCCCCTGCCCTGGACCGCGGGTTGCTGCTCGCCGCGCGCGGCCGAGTCCGGCACCGTCGCGCACAGCAGGGCGAATGCCAGCAACGCCGGCAGCCACGCGAGCAGCGTACCGGCGGCAGCCCGCCACGGCTTCGGCCTGACGCACCGGGTGGGTGCCTGCATCAGCGGACCTTGATGTGCAGTTCACGCAACTGCTTCTCGTCCACGGGCGACGGTGCCTGGGTCAGCAGGCATTGCGCGCGCTGCGTCTTCGGGAAGGCAATGACATCGCGGATCGAATCGGATCCGGCCATCATCGCCACGATGCGGTCGACACCGAACGCGATCCCGCCATGGGGCGGCGCACCATACTGCAGCGCATCGAGCAGGAAGCCGAACTTGGTGCGTGCCTCCTCGATCGACAGGCCGATCGCCGAGAACACCTTCGACTGTACGTCCTCGCGGTGGATACGCACCGAACCGCCGCCGATCTCCGATCCGTTGAGCACCATGTCGTACGCCTTGGCCAGCGCCTTGCCGGGCTCGGCTTCGAGCAGGTTCTCGTGGCCGTCCTTCGGTGCGGTGAACGGATGGTGCATCGCCGTCCAGCCCTTGCTCTCTTCGTCGAACTCGAACATCGGGAAGTCGACCACCCAAAGCGGTGCCCAGGCACGGCCATCGAGGTGGCCCTTCTCGTGGCCGACGCGCAGGCGCAGGGCGCCCATCGAATCGTTGACCACCTTGCCGCGATCGGCACCGAAGAAGATCAGGTCGCCCGACTGCGCGCCGGTGCGCTCGAGGATGGCCGCCAGTGCCTGCGCATGCAGGTTCTTCACGATCGGCGACTGCAGGCCTTCCTCGTTCGGCTTCGAGGCATCGTTGACCTTGATGTAGGCCAGGCCCTTGGCGCCGTAGACCTTCACGAACTCGGTGTAGCCGTCGATCTCGCCCCGGGTGAGCGCAGCGCCGCCGGGCACGCGCAGCGCCGCCACCCGGCCACCGGGCGTCGTCGCAGGACCGGAGAACACCTTGAAGGCAACATCCGTCATCACATCGGTGAGTTCGGTGAGTTCGAGCGTGACGCGCAGGTCCGGCTTGTCGCTGCCGAAGCGGTCCATCGCCTCCTGCCAGCTCATGCGCGGGAACTCGGGCAGATCGACCGACATCACCTCGCGGAACACGCTGCGGATCATGCCCTCCATGATGTCGTTGATCTCGCGCTCGCCCAGGAACGAGGTCTCGACGTCGATCTGGGTGAATTCGGGCTGGCGGTCGGCACGCAGGTCTTCGTCGCGGAAGCACTTGACGATCTGGTAGTAGCGGTCGAAGCCGGCGACCATCAGCAACTGCTTGAAGATCTGCGGCGACTGCGGCAGCGCGAAGAACTCTCCGTGGTGCACGCGCGAGGGGACGAGGTAGTCGCGCGCACCCTCCGGCGTCGACTTGGTGAGCATCGGCGTCTCGACGTCGATGAAGCCCTGTGCATCGAAGTAGCGGCGTACCGCCATCGTGAAACGGTAGCGCAACTTCAGGTTGTTCAGCATCTCCGGGCGGCGCAGGTCCATCACGCGATGCGTGAGCCGCACGGTCTCGGACAGGTTCTCCTCGTCCATCTGGAACGGGGGCGTCAGCGAAGCGTTCAGGATCTCGATCGACTTCGCCAGCACCTCGATCTGTCCGCTGACGATGTTCGCATTGGTGGTGCCCTGAGGGCGGTGCCGCACGCGCCCGGAGATGCGCAGGACGAACTCGTTGCGCACCTTGTCGGCGGTGGCAAACGCATCGGGGGTATCGGGGTCGATCACCACCTGCACCACGCCCTCGCGGTCGCGCAGGTCGATGAAGATCACGCCGCCATGGTCGCGGCGCCGATGCACCCAGCCGTTCAGTTCCACCGTCTGGTCGAGGTGTCTTTCGGAGATCAGGCCGCAGTAGTCGGTTCGCATCGTCGTTCTTCAGGTTCCGGCGGGCACGCAGCCGGCGGTTGGGGAATGTTCAGGACTCGAGGGCGCCGCGGCATGCGCAGCGGCGGCAGGCTCAGCTGCCGGGCAGCGGCCGCTTGACCAGCTGCAACGGGCTCTCGCCGGGCCCTCCGGGACGCACCTGCCCGCGCGGCGGCACGATGCCCATCGAGATGATGTACTTGAGTGCCTCTTCGACGCTCATCTCGAGTTCGATCACTTCGTTCGCCGGCACCAGCAGGAAGTACCCGGCCGTCGGATTCGGCGTCAGAGGGATGAACACGCCCACCGAGTCGCCCGGCAGGTGCCGGGCCACTTCGCCACCCGGAGTACCGGTGATGAATCCGATGGTCCACGTGCCGGGCATCGGAAACTGCAGCAATACCGCCTTGCGGAAGGATTGTCCATTGCTCGCGAGCAACGAGTCGCTGACCTGCTTCACGCCGTAGTAGATCGAGCGCACGACCGGTATGCGCGCGAGGAGCCCTTCCCAGAAGGCGAGCAACCGCTGGCCGATGAAATTGGCCGCCACCACGCCGGTCAGCGTGACGATAGCCAGCGTCAGCAGCACGCCCATGCCGGGAATATGCATGCCGATCCAGGCCTCCGTGCGCCAGCTGGCCGGCAACAGCGCCAGCGACTGGTCGAGCGTGCCGACGAGGAAATCCATCACCCAGAAGGTGATGCCGATCGGGATCCAGATCAGCAGGCCGGTGATGAAGTAGCGGCGCAGGTTCACTGCCGTCGGCCAGCGGTGTGCGAACTGCCGGCGGTCACTGGGCCGCCGGCTTGCCGCTGGTGGACGGGGTGGCTGCCGGCGCAGCAGGGGTGGACGCGACGGGTGCGGCGGCAGAGACACTCGCCGCCGGCTTCGCCGGCTCGCCAGCCGGCGTCGGTGCCGCATCGCTGCCTGCAGCCTTCGGTGCTTCCGTCTTGGGGCTGGGTACCGAGGTGGAGCCTTCGGCCGGCTTCTTGCCGCTGTCGCGGAAATCGGTGACGTACCAGCCGGAGCCTTTCAGCTGGAATCCTGCGGCGGTGACCTGCTTGGCCAGGGTCGGCTTGCCACATGACGGACAGTCGGTCAGTGGATCTTCGCTCACCTTCTGCAGCACATCCTGTTCGAAGCCGCAGGAGGCGCATCGATAGGCGTAGATCGGCATCGCGCACTCCGGAGAAAAGGGTAAAAGCACAAAGGGCGTAATTATAGCGCGCGCGCCGGCAGAATCCGTGCCCGATCGCGATTGCGCCACCCCTGTCAACGCTTCCGGCGATCCCGCGTGTATGCTTTCCCGTCATGGTCGAAGTGGATAACGTCGGATGAAACTGCTGCTGCGCTGGGCGCTCAATGCAATCGGGCTATGGGTTGCCACCGAGATCGTTCCGGGCGTCACCGCTTCCGGCTGGCAGGCTCTGCTCGTCTCGGCGCTGCTGCTCGGGCTGGTGAACGCGCTCGTACGCCCGGTACTGGTGCTGCTGACCCTGCCGATCACACTCCTCACGCTGGGACTCTTCCTGGTGGTCATCAATGCCTCGATGCTGATGCTGGTCGCATGGCTGGTGCCGGGCTTCTACATCGCCAGCCTGTTCTGGTCCGGCGTCCTGGCTGCGCTCTGGATGTCGCTGTTCGGCCTGTGCACCCACTGGACCATCAAGGACTGACGGCGCCAACCGACGATCGACCATGGCTGACCTCCCGACCCGCACGCCCCACACGCCCCCACACGCCCCCGACGGCAATCATCTGGATACCCTGCTGGCCCGCGCGCGCGCGTTGCCGCCTGCAGCCACTGCGGTCGCCTGGCCGCTTTCGCGCGACGCACTCGCAGGACCCGTCGATGCGGCAGCCGAGGGCCTGATAGAGCCGTGGCTGGTCGGGCCGGTGCAGGACATCCGTGCGCTGGCCGAACGCGAATCGCTCGACCTGCGCGGCTGCCGGGTGGTCGACACGCCCGATCCAGTGCAGGCGGCAATGCACTGCGCGCGCCTCGCCCGCGATGGCGAGGTGACCGCGATCATGAAGGGCAGCCTGCATACCGACGAGCTGATGGCTGCCGTGGTAGCGCGCGAATCGGGGCTGCGCACCGCGCGCCGGATCAGCCATGCGTTCGTGATGGGTGTGCCCGCCCATCCGCGGCTGTTCATCATTACCGATGCCGCGGTCAACATCGCGCCGGACCTCGAGGCCAAGCGCGACATCGTTCAGAACGCAATCGAACTGGCCCATGCCCTGGGCGTCCCGGTGCCGAAGGTTGCGCTGCTCGCGGCGGTAGAGACCGTGAACCCGAAGATGCCGGCGACCCTCGATGCAGCCGCCCTGTGCAAGATGGCCGACCGCGGGCAGATCAGCGGCGGCATGCTAGACGGACCGCTGGCCCTGGACAATGCGCTGTCGGCAGAAGCCGCGCGGATCAAGGGCATCGTCTCGCCGGTGTCGGGCCGGCCCGACATCCTGGTCGCACCGGACATAGAGGCCGGCAACATGATGTACAAGCAACTGGTGTTCTTCAGCGGCGCGTTCGCAGCCGGGTTGGTGCTGGGCGCGCGCGTTCCGGTGATCCTGACAAGCCGCGCCGACGGTCGCAGTTCGCGCCTGGCCTCCTGCGCCGTGGCACGGCTCGCCGCGTCCCCCCCCTGAACACCACCGCGCACGGGCTTCGCACCGATCGGCGATTCGGCCCGGAATCCCGATGACCGACAGCATCCTCACGTTCAACGCAGGCTCCTCCAGCCTGAAGTTCGCGCTCTTCGTGTGCCACGGAGATCAGGCCATCGAGCCACTGTTCCGCGGGCAGCTCGAAGACCTCGACGAGGACCCGCGTTTCCTGGTGACGGACGCCGTCGGCCGCCGTATCGTCGACCAGAACCTGGGCCAACTGCGCCCGGGCACCTGGACGCATTCCGAGGCCCTGGCGCACCTGCTGCACTGGATCGACGCGCACGACGACAACCTGGTCCTGCGCGCGATCGGACACCGAGTGGTGCATGGCGGGGAACACTTTCTGGCCCCGGTAATCGTCGATGCGGCGGTGGTCGATGCGATCGAGGCACTGACCGTGCTCGCGCCGCTGCACCAACCGGCAAGCATCGCGCCGATCCGCGCGATGGCCGCGCTCAGGCCGGACATCCATCAGGTCGCCTGTTTCGACACCGCATTCCACGCGACGCTGGACACGGTCGAGCGCACGTTCGCACTCGGTGCCGACCTGCGCGCGCTCGGCGTGCGCAGGTTCGGATTCCACGGACTCTCCTATGAGTACATCGCCTCCGAACTGCCCGCGCGCATCGGGCCGCTGGCCGAGCGCCGCGTGGTGGTGGCCCACCTCGGCAACGGCGCGTCGATGTGCGCGATGCATGGGCGGCGCAGTCGCGCGACCACGATGGGGTTCACCGCGCTGGACGGCCTGATGATGGGCACCCGCTGCGGCACGCTCGATCCGGGCGCGGTGCTTCACCTGCTGCGCCATGCCAGCCTCGACGCGGCGACGCTGGAACGCAAGCTCTATCGCGAGTCGGGCCTGCTCGGGGTGTCAGGGCTGTCGCACGACATGCGCACGCTGCTCGCCTCTGACTCACCGGCTGCGGCGCTGGCCGTGGACCTGTACTGCCATCGCATCGTGCGCGAGGTCGGTTCGCTGGCCGCGGCGGTCGGCGGGCTGGATGCATTGGTATTCACTGCCGGCATCGGCGAGCACGCGACGGCGGTACGCGCGCGGGTCGTCGACGCACTGGGCTGGATGGGGCTGCAGCTCGATGCCGCGGCAAACGATTCGGGCACCGCCTGCATCACGACCCGGGACAGCCGCGTGCCGGCGTTCGTGATCCCGACCAACGAAGAAGCCGTGGTCGCGCGACAGACGCTGGCGCTCGTGCAGGTTCACCAGACTCCGATGCCGGGCTCGCCCTTGAACGGCCCGAACACGTCGGGTGCCGCCCAGCGAGCATAGAACTGTCCAGGCTGGGGCAGCACGCACATCGCGCGGCCCGTGCGCGCGACCTCGGTGCCGGCAGCGATGATCACGACCTCGCGATGATCCGGCGCGAGCTGCAGCGGGCGCGGATAGTCCCATACGGATTCCTGGCCAGGCGCGGGTTCGATCGGGAACCCCGGACGCCGGACGCCGGCACTGCCGGTGTACCCTCGCGCGTGCCCCACCCGTCAACCGCAACCCGGAGCATCGACCCGATGAAAGCCCCCTTCCAGCTCACCGCCATCGAAGCGCGCACGCAGATGGATGCCGGAACCCTCACCGCGGAGGCGCTCGCACGCTCCTGCCTGGAGCGTATCGCCGAGCGCGAACCCCAAGTCGATGCCTGGCAGTACCTCGCCAGCGATGCTGCGATCGCGCGAGCGCGTGAACTCGATCGCGGCCCGGTGAGCGGGCCGCTGCACGGCATCCCGTTCGGCGTGAAGGACATCATCGACACCTTCGACATGCCGACCGAGTACGGCTCGCCGATCTACCGCGGTACGCAGACTCGAAACGACGCGGCCTGCGTTGCACTCCAGCGCGAGGCAGGCGGTGTGCTGTTCGGAAAGACCGTCACCACCGAGTTCGCCAACCTCACCCCAGGCAAGACGAAGAACCCGCACGATCCGCGGCGCACACCGGGCGGCTCTTCGAGCGGCTCCGGAGCTGCAGTCGGCGCGATGATGGTGCCGCTGGCGCTGGGCACCCAGACCACGGCCTCGACGATCCGCCCGGCCGCCTTCTGCGGCGTGGTCGGCTACCGCCCGACCTGGGGCGACCTGCGGCTGTCGGGCGTGCGCGAAGCGGCTGGTTCGCTCGACTCGCTCGGCCTGATGGCACGCTCGATCGAGGACATCTCGCTGCTGCGCGACGTACTGCTCGGCCGACCGTGGCAACCGCTGGAGGGCACGCCGCCGAAACCGAAGATCGGCTTCTGCCGCAGCCACCTCTGGGCGCAGATCGAAGCACCGGCCGCTGCGCTGCTCGAGGATGCCGCACAGCGCCTGTCGGCCGCCGGCGCGCAGGTGATCGACATCGACCTGCCGTCAGGCTTCGCCGACGTGCTGGATGCGCACAGGTGGGTGTCCAGCTTCGAGTTCGCCCGCAACTTCCGGCATGAAGTGACCCACCACTGGAACCTGATCAGCGAACAGCTTCGCGAAGGCCGCCTCAAGGATGGCCTGGGCTGCACCTTCGAGCGCTACCTCGAGGCGCGCACCTTCCTCGAAGGCCTGCGCGCCGAGTTGCCCGCCCTGGTCGGCGACTGCGACCTGCTGCTCACTGCACCGTGCAATGGCGAGGCACCAATCGGGACCAGCACCACTGGCAACCCGTACTTCTCGGCGCTCTGGACCGCGATGCACGTACCCTGCCTGACCCTGCCGCTGTTTACTGGCCCCAGCGGCATGCCGATCGGCGCCCAGCTGATCGGCCACCGCAACCGCGACCGCCAGTTGCTCGACGCCGCCCGCTGGGTCTCCGCCACGCTGTCCTGAGGACCGGACCGGCACCTTATAGTGGGGTCTGACCCTGGGGTCAGACCCCCGAGCATCCGGGGTCAGGTCTCGAGCATCCGGGGTCAGGTCTTGATTTTTGCATCCTCGCAGAAAGATGCAAAACTCAAGACCTGACCCCCCTTCATCATTTCGCCGGAATCACCGGCAGCAGGATGTGCGACGGATAGATTCCGCCGGCGTGCAGGGTGTTCTCGGCGCCGGCGTTATAGTCTGCGTGGTAGTGGGTGTAGGGTGCCGAGCCGATGCCGTCGCGCGGCTGGATGTCGACGCGCAGCCGGTGTCCCTTCTGCAGCACGATGCAGGTGGGCCAGATCTCGACGTTGCATTCGACGACCTCGCCCGGCGATAGCCACAGGCGCTCGTCGTGCGAGTGGTACGGACGATGTGGCGTCGACAGGGCCGGATCGAGCTTGCGATGCGAGGCCCTCAACCATCCTTTGGTGAGCGGCACTGGCTGGCCGTGCTGTCCGACCTCGGGCACGTCCTTGCCGTCAGGGCCGACGTTGCGCAGCGTCAGCATCAGGTCCATGTCCTCGCTGGTGCTCGACACATAGAGCGTCATCGACAGCGGGCCGGTGATCTCGGTGTCCGCGGCCATCGGCTCGGTCTGCACCGACACGCCGAGCCGGCCGCCACCGCCGTGCGTGGTCGACAGCGACGAGCCCGATGCCACGCCGGCGGCGGTGACGCCGCTCGCCGGGTAGCTTACCGACGTCTCGTCCGACGGCAGTGTGTCGACCATCAGCCCCTCGACATCCGCGGCGTCGTGAGATTGCTCGCGGTCGAAGCGCAGGTACATCTTCTTCCACTGCGTGCGCGCTAGCGGCCACTCGTTCTCGAAGCGGAATGCGTACGGCTTCGGGCTGCCGCCGGTGCGGATCTCGAGCTTCACCGGCGGCTCGTCCATGATGCCGGTGTCGTTGCCCTTCAACCAGTGGTCGAAGAAGCGCAACTGGTCAAGCCGGCCCTCTTCCGAGTGGAACGGATGGAAATGGGTGCCGGTGTGTACGCGAAGCTTCTTGTGCTTCGACTTCGCGCGGGTGAAGCCCTCGGTGTTGCCGCGCAGGTGCAGCGCGAAGCCTCCCCAATTGCCGGCGCTGTACAGCGGCACCTCGGTGGCGTCCCAGTCGGCGCTGCACAGGCGCCAGAACATCGAGTCGAGGTCGTTGCGCATCAGGTTGTAGAGCATGTCCGGCTGGAACGAATCCGGGTTGTAGCTGCGCGGCCGGCCGAGCAGGTGGTGTGCCGTGTGCGTGGCGACCCAGTTGGCAATGAAGCCCAGCGCGAAGATGCCGCCGTGGTAGCCCTGGTCTCGGTACTGGTCGGCGCGCCCCTCCCACGGGATGATCGCCTTGAGCGACGGCGGCTTCAGCTTGGCCACGCGCCACTGAGAGCTCGCGTGGTACGAGATGCCGCAGGTACCGATGTTGCCGGAACACCAGTCACGCTTCGCGATCCACTCGATCGCGTCGTGGAAATCAAGCGCCTCCTGGTACGAACTGGGCTCGCAGCGGCCATGCGACTTGCCGGTGCCACGCGAATCGACGCGCACGCAGGCATAGCCGCGCGGGCACCACCACAGCGGGTTGACCGTCTCCCAGTTCATGTACGGGTTGGCCGCCTCCTCGAGGTCGGCAGGCGGGATCCAAAGCTTGTCCTTCTGGTAGACGCTGATGTTCATGATCGCGGGCACCTTGCCGGGAATCGCCGGCCGGAACACGTCGCATGAAAGGATCGTGCCATCGCGCATCGGCACCTGCACGTCCTTCTCGACGATCAGTTCGCACTCCACCGGCTGCGACACCCTGCTCATGACATCCACGCCTGCTGCCACCGCTGCTGCTGCCATGCCGCCCTCCCCCTTGTCGAATGCAGGCTCAGTCGAGCCTGATCTGGTTTTCCTTGATGATCCGGGCCCAGCGCCCGACCTCGGACTTCACGTACGCATCGAATTCCTCGGGCGAGCGGCTCGTCGCCACCGGCACCGCCACCTTCGCATACGACTCGACGATCGCCGGGCGTTGCAGCACCTCGACCGTGGCCTGATGAAGCCGGTTGACGATCGCGCGTGGCGTACGGGCCGGCACGAACAGGCCATTCCAGTTGTCGCTCCCGACACCGGGCAGACCAAGTTCGGCGAACGTGGGCACCTCGGGCAGGTCGGACAGCCGCTTCGGCGCAGTCGTGGCGTAGGCCTTCATGCGCCCGGCCTTCACCTGCGGCGTGGTCGATGCGGCATTGGCGATCGAGAAATGGATCTCGCCGCTGATGATGCTGGCCGCCGACGAGCCCGCGCCCTTCGACGGCACGTTGACCAGCTTCATGCCTGTGCGGCTGGCGAGGTCGAGCATGTCGAGGTGCGAGTAGCCCCCTAGCGGAGTCGAGTAGTTCAGCTGCCCGGGGCGGGCTCGAGCATACGCAAGAAGTTCCTTGAAGCTGCCCGGCGGAAATCCGGCACCGGACACCAGCAGGTTCGGGATCGCCGCCAGCAGCGTCACCCCGGAGAGTTCCTTCAGCGGGTCGAACTTGAGCGTACCGGCGTAGAGGATCGGGTTGATCGAGGCGGTCGACACGTTGCTTACCAGTACCGTATGCCCGTCGGGCTGCGCACGTGCAACGATCTCCATCGCGATGTTGCCTGCCGCGCCCGACCGGTTGTCGACGACGACCGGCTGGCCGATTGACTCGGCGAGCGTCGGCGCAAGCAGGCGGGCGACGATGTCGGTGCCGCCACCGGGTGCAAAGGGCACCACCAACCGCACCGGCCGCTGCGGCCAGTCGAGCTTCTGTGCACCGGGCTGCGCATGCACGGGCGACGGCACCGCCGCGACGAGCGCGAGCGACCCGATCGCCCCGATCAGGGACAGCCTGCACAGGCGGTTGTCCGGCCAGTGCCCGGGCCGGGATTTCTCTTCATCCATGGTTACAGTTCCTCCGTCGGCCTGCCGTCGCCTTTCGTCGAAGGCCATCGCGCCGCAGGCTAAACGCTGGTTTATCCGCATCCCGGCGTCCAGTCAACAGCCCCCGGGCTGGCGGGCAGCGCGGCAATAGCGAGGAGGGCAGGGTGATAGACTCGATCACGACGCAAGCAGTCCCGAGGAGGACCATGAACTTCGACCTGTCTGAAGACCAGCAGCTTTTCCAGGACGCCGTGCGCGGCTTCGCCGAGCGGCACCTTCGCGCCGACGCACTCAAGCGCGCGCATGCGCCCGAGCATCCGGCCGATGTCGGACGACTGATGGCCGAACAGGGCCTGATGGGCATAACCCTGCCGGAAGCCGATGGCGGCCAGGGCGGCACGCTGCTCGATGCAGTGATCGCCATCCAGGAAGTCGCGAAGGTGTGCCCGCGCAGCGCCGACGTGATACAGGCCGGCAACTTCGGCCCGATCCGCGTGTTTGCCGAATACGGCACCCCGGCGCAGAAAGAGAAGTATCTCAAGCCGCTGCTGCGCGGCGAGACCGTGATCTGCCTGGGCATGACCGAGCCCGAAGCCGGCTCGGCGGTCACCGACCTGAAGACGACCGCGAAGCCCGACGGTGACGGCTACCGGGTGACTGGCACCAAGGTCTTCAACACGCATGGTCCTTATGCAGACGTGTACCTCGTGTACGTGCGCTACGCACCGGGCGTCGGCGGCATCGGATCGGTGCTGATCGAGCGCGGTGCTCCCGGCTTCCGCATCGGCAAGACATCGAAGTTCCTGTCCGGCGAGGAGTGGGCGCAGCTCTACTTCGAGGACGTCTACGTGCCGCCGGAGAACGTGCTGCTGAAGGAAGGCGGCTTCAAGAAGCAGATTGCCGGCTTCAACGTCGAGCGCATGGGCAACTGCGCCCGCTCGCTGGCCTACGGACAACTGGCATTCGAGACCGCCCGCCAGTGGGCGATGGATCGCAAGCAGTTCGGCCGCCCGCTGTGCGAGTTCCAGGGCCTGCAGTGGCAGTTCGCGGAACTGAAGATGCGCCTCGAGGCCGCTCAACTGCTGCTCTACCGTGCCGCGCTGTCGGGTGGCCAGGCGGGCATCCCGACCCAGATGGATACCGCGATTGCCAAGCACACCTGCAACCAGGTCGGCTTCGACGCCTGCAACTTCGCGATGCAGGTGATGGGCGGCATGGGCTACAGCGACGAGTCGCTGATCGAATACATGTTCCGCAAGACACGCGGCTGGATGATCGCTGGCGGCTCGCTTGAAATCCTCAAGCAGCGTGTCGCCGAGGGCGTGTTCGGCCGCAGCTTCGACCAGCGCCCGCCGCGGGCGGGCTGATCGGCATGGCGATGAACGAACTGTCGAGGGCGCTGTTCCGTCCGCAGCGCATCGCACTGGTCGGCGCTTCCGGCGACGCCACGAAGAACACCGCGCGGCCGCAGCGCTTCCTGCGCAAGCACGGCTTCACCGGCACCATCCTGCCGATCAACCCCGGGCGCCCCGAGATCCTCGGGGAACCGGCGTTCGCCTCGCTGGAGGCCGCTGCGGCCTCGCTCGGCGGCGCACCGATCGACCACGTGTTCATCATGACCCCGGCCGCCTCGGTGCTGGAACTGGTGCGCGAATGCGTGCGCCTGAAGGTGCCGGTGGCGACGCTCTACAGCGACGGGTTCGCCGAGCGCGGCGAAGAAGGCCGCGCGCTGCAGGAGGAGATCGTGTCGATCGCGCGCGCCGGCGGGCTGCGGCTGCTCGGGCCCAATGCGCTCGGGGTGATCGACACCCATGCCAACTCGCCGATCACCTGCAACGCGACCTTCGAGGGCGACCTCCTGCTGCGCGGCAACCTCGCGATCATCTCGCAGAGCGGCAGCATGATGGGCTCGCTGATGTCGCGCGCACAGGCGCGCGGCTTCGGCTTCTCGCGGCTGGTCTCGGTCGGCAACGAATGCGACATCGGCGTCGGCGAACTGGTCGACCTGATGGTCGACGACCCGAACACGGATGCGATCCTGCTGTTCCTGGAGACCCTGCGCGATGCCCCGGCGCTGGCCACGGCCGCACGCCGTGCATTCGCCGCGGGCAAGCCGGTGATCGCCTACAAGCTCGGCCGCTCCGAGATCGGCCGCGAACTCGCCGCCTCGCACACCGGGGCGATGACTGGGGCAGACGACACAGCCGACGCGTTTTTCCGGGCGCACGGCATCGTGCGCGTCGGCACGCTCGAATCACTGCTCGAGACCGCCCAGCTCCTCGGCCGGTTCCCGCCGTCGAAGCAGCCGCGGACGGGACGGCGCCGGGTTGGCGTGGTGACGACTACCGGCGGCGGCGCGGCGACCGTGGTCGACCAGCTCGGTCTGTACGGCATCGACATCGCACCGCCGACCGAAGACGTGATCCGCCAGCTGGCGGAGAAGAAGATCCATGTCGGCCAGTCGCCGATGATCGACCTCACGCTGGCCGGCACCAAGAAAGAGATCTACAGCGCGGTGCTCGATGCGCTGCTCGCATCCGACGACTGCGACGCCGTGCTTGCGGTCGTGGGTTCCAGCGCGCAGTTCCATCCGCAGCTCGCAGTCGAACCGATCGTCGGCGCCAAGCCAGGCAAGCCGCTGCTCGTGTTCATCGCGCCCGCCGCCGACACCTCGCTCGACCTGCTGCGCGCCGGTGGCGTACCGGCTTTCCGCACGCCCGAGAGTTGCGCCGACGCGATCCGCTGCTACTTCGACTGGCAACCGCCAGTGGCGCGCGACCTGGCCGCACCAGCCGGCCTCGACGCGGTCGCCGGGCTGGTCGCAGCCGCCGGCGACGCGCCGCTGAACGAGCGCGATGCAGCCGCCGTGTTCTCTGCAATGGGCATCCCGGCCGCGCCGTCCGAGGTACTGACGGCGGCCGACCAGGGTTCGTCGATCCCCTTTCCGGTCGTGGCGAAGGTGCTGTCGCGCGACGTGCTGCACAAGACCGACGCCGGCGGCGTCGTGCTCGGGATCGTGGACGCGGCGGCCCTGCGGGCAGCCTGTGGACGCATCCTGGACAACGTCCGCGCCAGGCATCCGGAGGCGCGCATCGACGGCGTGCTGGTGCAGAAGATGGAACGCGGGCTGGCCGAGGTGATCCTGGGCTACCGCAACGATCCGCAGGTCGGGCCGGTGGTGATCGTCGGCGCGGGCGGCACGCTGGCCGAGATATACAAGGACTACGCGATCCGCAGTGCGCCCGTGGATCTCCCCGAAGCGCACCGCATGATCTCCGAGGTGAAGGCGCTCGCGCTGGTGCGCGGCTACCGTGGCCTCCCGGCCGGCGATGTCGATGCGCTGGCGGAAGCGGTCGTCGCTTTCTCCATGCTGGCGCTGCTGCCCGGGGCGACCGTTGCCGAAGCAGAGATCAATCCCCTGCTGGTGAAGCCCGCGGGCGAAGGCGTAGTGGCGGTGGATGGCCTGCTGGTCACGCGCTGAGTGCTGCGCCCTGCTTCCAGGGTCTCCCGCAGGGTACAGGGGCTGACCACCCACTGGCAGGCAAGGATTTTGCTACCCTATCTTCTTGGATTTCGCATGATGTGGAAGATAGGGCAATCTGACAGATGGCGGTGATACTCGATCGAGGTCCAGACGAAGTCCAGGGATGGTTTGACGACCTGCGCACGCGCCTGCAGAGCCCCGTCGTATACGGGGTATTGCCCCCCCTTGCTGCGGTACAAGTCGATCGTCCGGCCGCCGAGTTCATCTCGCTGTTGGGCAGGCGCCAGGCGCCCCGCGACGACGCCGAGCTTTTCGCGCTGTTCGCACTGGCGCGTGCCGGCATCCATCTGTCGCATGTCGTCACCTCGCCGTGGTACTTCGCGTTCACCCGAGATGTGGGTCGCCGCGCGCGCTGGGCAGCCCGCTGGCAGGCCTCGCGCCGGCCTCTCGCCAGCGGCGAAGAGCTTCGCGCGCGAACCGATTTCGCCATGCTGGCCGGTACCCTCTTCGACACGACGGAAGGATTCAGCGTCCACGAGATCCTCGAGACACACGCGATCGTCGAGGGTCTGCGCTCGTCGATGGCCCGTCCGAGCGCGGTCGCGCTCTACCACCTGGCGCTCGAGCTGTACCGCGAGCGGCCGTCGAGCCTACGGCTGCTGTCGCGTCTGGCCGGGCTGTTCGACATCGAGCTGGCGGTGGCGCTGGTGCCCCGCCTGTGCTCAGCAGCGCTGCGTTTCCCGTTTCCGGCGATCGCTCTCGGCGACCTGATCGCGTCGCTTGAACAGAACCGGAGCAAGGTCGACCAGCTGGTCGAGATGACGGCAGAACGCTTCTTCACGAAGTGCAGGCTCGACGCCGACGCGGCGGCTCGCTCCTCGCGCGAGCAGGCCGCCGACGGACCATTCGTGGAGACCGATGCATGGGCCGAGTCGATCCGGACCTACTTCGATCGCTACGAATCGCTGGACAGCGGGGAGGCACGCCTGCAGGCCGCGCTTCACCCGCTGCAGGGTGCGCTGGACCCGGCATCCGCCGACAGCCCACCGCTGTTCCAGCCGGCATGGCTGCTGTTCCCCGACGGCCAGGTCGGCGACCTCCGGCCACAGCCGGGGACGTTCACGGACTTCGCGCGCTGGGTGGCGGATGCACTCGGATTGCTGGAAGGGGTCGCCTGGCTGGGTGAGCCTCAGTCCGCCCTCTGAGCGGACAGGTCAACCAGTGCCGCTCGGCAATGCAGGGCTTGATGCGGCCACGCGCGGCCCCAATATCCGACAGATCTCGCGATCGTGCCGGAGCCTCAGATGACCGATCCACTGCACCTCTGCTGTCCGCACTGCCAGGCCGTGAACCGCGTCCCTGCCGCGAAGCTCGAACAGCAGCCGCGCTGTGGCCAGTGCCACCAGCCACTGTTCACCGGCAAGCCGGTTACGCTCACCAGCCAGAGCTTCGAGCGCCAGATGGCGCGCAGCGACATCCCGCTGCTCGTGGATTTCTGGGCTCCCTGGTGTGGGCCCTGCAGGACGATGGCCCCGCAGTTCGAGCAGGCAGCTTCCCGGCTGGAACCGGGGATGCGTCTGGGCAAGGTCGATACCGAGGCGGAACAGGCACTCGGCAACCGGTTCGCAATCCGCAGCATACCGACCTTGATCCTGTTCAGCGGCGGACGCGAAATCGCACGTCAGCCCGGTGCCTTGGGCATGCAGGACATCCTGCGCTGGGTCGACGCCCACCGCCCGCGCCCCGCCTGATCCATCCAGGGCGATCACGCCACCGGCGGCAGCCCCTGGAACCCGAACATCGATTCGCACCATGCGGCAGCCGCCAGCAGGCCTGCGTCGCGACGCTCGGCGCCGACCAGTTGCAGCCCGAGCGGCAAACCAGCAGGCCCGAGGCCCGTCGGTATGGTGATGGCCGGCGTGCCGAGCAGCGTCCAGATCGAACAGAACACAGGGTCACCGCTGGTCCGGATGCCGTCGGGGGCTTCGCCGATCGCCGGCGGCGTCAGCACGGCATCGAATCCGGACACGAAGCGTGCAAAGGTCTCGCGCAGCCGCTCGCGCGCGCCCAGCGCGTCCCGGTACTCTGCCGCGCCGATCGCGGCAGCCTGGTCGAGGTATCCGTTCAGCCAGTCGCTGATCAGGCTGCGGTGCCGCGCCTGCACCGGCTCGAAATAGCGCACCGCCTCGTGGCCCATGATCACGCGGTGGACATCGTGCGCGCGCTCGAAGCCGGCCGGGAGATCGGGGCATTCGACCCGGGCACCGGCACCCGACAGCACCGACTGCGCGCGTTCGAATGACGACTGCATCGCCGCCGAGGCCTGCGCCCACACCGGGCTGCGGACGGCTGCGAGGCGCGGACGACCGGCACCCGCCTCGCCTCCGAACGCGCCCTGCCGCGCGCCGGCATCGAGGCCGAAACCGGGTTCGGCCAGTGCCTGCGCGATGCGGGTGACGCCGTCGACCGATCGCGCATAGCAACCCGCCTGGTCGAGCGTCGGCGCATAGCTCAGCACCCCCTGCACCGGGAACGCACCGTAGCTCGGCTTGAAGCCGACGATGCCGCAGAACGCCGCGGGCCGGATCACCGAGCCGTTGGTCTGTGTCGCCAGGGCCGCCGGGACACAGCCTGCCGCCACGGCCGCCGCCGATCCGCTGGACGACCCGCCCGGCGTATGCGCTGTATTCCACGGATTGCGCGTCTCGCGCGGGTGCATGAAGGCGAACTCGGTGGTGACCGTCTTGCCGAACACGAACCCGCCGGCCGCCTGCAGCCGCGCGACCAGCGGCGCATCGGCATCGGCGACCGATCCGTCGTGGATCGGCGAACCCATACCGGTCACCAGGCCACGCACGTCGATGATGTCCTTCACGCCGAACGGCACGCCGGCAAGCAGCCCGGAAGGTGCGCCAACGCCTGCACCGCCTGCGGCCTCCACGCGCGCACGGATCATGGCCGGCTCGATCGCCTTGAACGCGTGGATCATCGGCTCGACCGCCAGCGCCTGCTCGATGCAGGCCCGGGCGTACTCGACCCGGCACAGGCGGCCGGCGGCGATCGCATCGGCCAGTGCCGGCAACGGCACACGCAAAGGCGACCCTTCGGGCGGACCCGCGACCCGCGACGAGACGCGCAAGGTCAACGCCCGCTGAACTTCGCAGAGCGCTTTTCGAGGAAAGCCAGCACGCCTTCGGCGTAGTCCTCGGTGAAGCCGAGCTCACGCTGTCCGTCTGCCTCCTGCTGCAGGATGTCCTCCAGGGAGGTCTCGATGCCAGCCTTGATCGTCGCCGAGATGCGCCGATAGGAGCGTGTCGGACCGGACGCCAGCCGCTGCGCGATCGCCAGCGACTCGTCCGGCAGCGCCATGTCATCGACTACCTTCCAGACCATGCCCCAGGCCTGCGCCTGCTCCGCGCCGATCTTCTCGCCGAGCAGTGCACAGGCATTCGCGCGGGCGGGTCCGATCAGGCGCGGCAGGAAGAAGCTCACCCCGCAGTCGGGCATCAGGCCGATGCGGCTGAACGCGAGCACGAAGCTCGCGCTTTTCGCGGCGACCACGATGTCGCAGGCAAGCGCGAGGCCGACGCCCATGCCCGCCGCCACGCCATTGACCGCGCACACGACCGGGATCGGCGAATGGTAGAGCCGGGAGAACAGCGGATTCTTTGCCTCGAGCGACGCCCCGAGGTCGTGCTTCTGGCCCTCCGGCAGCGGCTTGCGGTCAGTAAGGTCGACGCCCGAGCAGAAGCCGCGCCCGTTCGCGCCCAGCAGCAGCACGCGGGCGCCGCTGTCCGGCGCATCGATGCGATCGAACGCATCGAACAGTTCGTCCTGCATGCGCACGTTGAACGCATTCAGCCGGTCGGGCCGGTTCAGCGTGATACGGGCGATGCCCGCGTCGATCGAGAAGGTGATGGTCTGGTAGTCCACTGCATTCACTCCTTTCCTCCGGTGGCGGCCAGCGCGCGCCGGGCCGCATCGTATTCCGACCGCAGCCGCGCGACCACAGCGGCCACCGGCTCGACTGCATCGATCGCGCCCACGCCCTGCCCGGCACCCCATATGGTCTTCCAGGCCGGCGGACGGTCGTCGCGCCGGCGGTAGCTCGCGCCGGGTTCCGGGGCAGGCAGGTTGTCCGGGTCGAGGCCGGCCGCGACGACCGATGGCTTCAGGTAATTGCCGTGCACGCCGGAGAACAGCGGCGTGTAGACGATATCGGCCGCGCTCGCATCGACGATCATCGACTTGTAGGCGTCGCCGGCATTCGATTCGCAGGTCGCGATGAAGCGAGTGCCGATGTAGGCGAGGTCGGCACCCATCGCCTGCGCGGCGAGTATGCCGCTGCCGGTGGACATCGCGCCGGACAGCGCGATCAGCCCGTCGTAGAACGCACGGACTTCGGACACCAGCGCGAACGGCGACAGCGTGCCGGCATGCCCGCCGGCGCCGGCGCACACGAGGATCAGCCCGTCGACCCCGGCCTTCAGTGCGCGCTTCGCATGCCGGGTGCTGATGACATCGTGCAGCACGATGCCGCCATAGGCGTGGATGCGCGGCACGATGTCGTCGGGTGCCGACAGCGACGTGATCACCACGGGCACCCGGTTGGCTATCACGACCTCGAGGTCGTGTTCGAGGCGCGCGTTGGCCTTGTTCACGATCAGGTTCACCGCATGAGGCGCAACCGGGTCCCCCGGGTGCGCCGCTGCATGCGCGGCACAGGCAGCGGCGATCTGCCTCAGCCATGCATCGAGCAGTTCCGGCGGACGCGCGTTGAGCGACGGAATGGAACCGATGATGCCGCTGGTGCACTGGGCGATCACGAGTTCCGGCCCCGAGATCAGGAACATCGGGGCTCCGATCACCGGTAACGACAGTCGCCCCCGCAGGGCCACGGGAAGCGCCATCAGCCGGCCCCGGCACCAGCCGACCGTGCCGCGCCCGACCTGCGGTCGACCACCGGCGCACCGTACAGGTATCCCTGCGCCCAATCGACGCCGAGGTCGCGCAGCACGCTTGCCGTACCCGCATCCTCCACGCATTCGGCAACCGTGGTCAGGCGGAACTTCCGGGCGGTAACGACGATCGTTTCGAGCAGCTGCCGGATGCGCGAATCGCCGACCGCCCGCGCGACCATCCAGCCCTCTATCTTCAGGAACCGGATCGGCAGGTCGGCCAGGTACTGGAACGAGGAATAGCCGCTGCCGAAATCATCGAGCGAGAGCAGGAAGCCGGCGTCGACCAGCGGCTTGAGGTGCGCCTTCAGCGATGCGATATCGACGCCATGGCGTTCGCTGATCTCGATCACGAAGCTGCGCTCGCCCGCCCCCGGGATGCGGGCACTCGCCGCCTGCTCGATCAGGCGGTCGATGCTTCGTGTGCTGGCAAGGAACTGCGGGGAAAGATTGATGAAGCAGGTGAGATGGCCGGCGGCCCTGGCGGTCAGCATGTACTCGGCGATGGCTTCGTCGATATCGGCGCACAGGCGCAGCGATTCCGCCGCCTCGAGGAACTCGGAGGCCGGGATCACGCGGTCGTCCGGGGCGATGATGCGCGCGAGGGCCTCGACCCCGACCTGTTCGCCGCTGCGCAGGTCGATGATCGGCTGGAAGGCCGCGACCACGCGCGACTCCTGCAGTGCGGTCCCGACCTGTGAAGGCTCCCGTACGACGCTGCCCCGGCGCCCCTCGGCCGTGCCGATGCAGAGCACGCGGTCGCGCCCAGCCTGCTTTGCTTCGTACAGCAGCCCGTCGGCCTCGGCGAGCATCTTCGCCGGCGACTCGAGCGCCGGTCGGTACACCGAGATGCCCAGGCTGACCGTCACGGCAGGCTCGGTACCGCCAGGTGGCGCCGATGCGCTCACATGCTTGCGCATCCGTTCCCCGGCTGCCAGCGCCCCGGCAGCATCCAGCCCGTGGAAGCAGATCAGGAACTCCTCGCCGCCCCAGCGCGCCACCCAGTCGCCGCCGCGCAGCGTGGTGTTCACCACCTGCGCGACACGGCGCAGCGTACGGTCCCCGACCTCATGGCCGAACTGGTCGTTGACGCGTTTGAAATGGTCGATGTCGAGCAACCCCAGCGCAAACGGCGAGCGCATTCGCCGGGCGCGGTTCCATTCGAGCTGCAGCCGCGCCTCGGCCGCACGCCGGTTCGGCAGGCCGGTGAGGTAATCCTCCATGGCCAGCCGGGTGATCTCCTGCTCGGCATGCTTGCGTTCCGACACGTCGCGGCCGACGGATAGCCAGTGTTCTACCAGACCGTCGCTACCGGTCACCGGCACCACTGACAGGTCGATCCAGAACGGCGTACCGTCCTTGCGGTAGTTCACCAGCTCGGCGCGAACGGGCCGCCCGGCGCGCATCGTCGCACGCAGGCGATCCAGTGCGGTTCCGGGCGTCCTGCGTCCCTGCAGGAAGCCCGGATGGCGGCCGAGTACCTCGTCGGGCTCGTACCCCGTGACCTTTACGAAGGCCTGGTTCACGTACTCGATCTGGAACGACGCATCGGTGATCAGGACGAGATCGTTCGACGCCTCCACTGCGGCCGACAGCAACCGCCGCTGCGCGATGTCGCGGTCCGTCCGCGATACGTTGACCGCCATGCACTGCAGTTCGTCGTTCTCGGCCGCCTGCTGCATGAAGGCGATGATGTCGAGCGTTACCCGTTCGCGGCCCACGCCGAGCGTGCGCACCTGCGCGCGCCCGGGACGACCGCTCTTCACCGACTGTTCGACGATCTCGACGAGCTTCTCGACCGGGATGAAGCGTCCGGCCGGCACGCCGATCAGGTGCTTCGCCTCGGTGCCGAGGAACCCGGCAAAGGCTTCGTCGGCCTGCACTATGAGGCCATCGGTCACGCGCAGCGAGAAACGCCCGATGCTCAGCGCATCGAGGAACTCGTCCTGCAACTGCTCGGTGAGCCGGCGCTCGCGCTGCGAGACCGCGAGCATCAGTTCTGCCAGCGCCGCGTCCACCAGCAGGGTCGTCAGCCGGTCGGAAGTCTCGAGCGCCTCTACCAGGTGAGGCCAGGGCGTGGGGCCGGCTGCTGCCGCTGCGTCCAGCGCATCATGCAGCGATACCTCGGCGGCGACCAGTCCGTGCCAGGTCTGGTCAGCCGCTGCAGTTGCCGCCGGATCGGCCGCCACGTCGACGGCGGCCGCAGTCGGGACCGGCGGCAGGATGGACGCGCGCGCCGCGAGGAGCGGCACTGGCTCGCCGGCCGCGGCCGCGGCGATCGCCCGCCGCACCAGGCTGCGATTGACATCGAGCGAGCGCAGCAGCGGCGCAAAGCGCCGGACGCCACCGGCGCCGGGGCGGTCGTTCACCATCCGGGGGCCTTCAGCTGCACGCCGCCCCGCTGGTCACCGCCGCTGCCCGCGCACCCAGGGTCCGCTCACCACTGCCAGGCTGCAGCACGCCGCGCCTGACCGCGGTCATCTCGGCCAGTATCGATACGGCGATCTCGGGCGGCGTCTTGCTGCCGATCGGCAGGCCGACAGGCCCGAACAGGCGTGCGATCTCGGCGTCGGACACGTCGAAGTCGGCGAGCCGCCGGCGTCGCTTCTCGTTGTTGGAGCGCGACCCCAGCGCGCCGACGTAGAAAGCCGGCGACTTCAGTGCCTCCATCAGTGCAAGGTCATCGAGCTTGGGATCATGGGTAAGTGCCACCACCGCGCAACGGCTGTCGAGTTCCATCGCCACCACCGTGTCATCAGGCATGGTGCGCACCAGGTCGACCCCAGGAACATCCCATCCGAACACGTACTCGTCTCGAGGGTCGCATACCGTCACGCGATAGTCGAGCGTACGCGCCATCTCGGCGAGGTAGCGCGACAGCTGTCCGGCGCCGATCAGAAGGAGGCGCCAGAGCGGGCCGTGAACGGTCTGCAGCATCTTCCCGTTGAACGAGAGCGTGGAATCGCGCGAGCCCGGGGCAAGGCTCATGCGCCCGCTTTCCATGTCGAGGGTGCGCACGGTGAGTTCTCGCCGGTCGCTCGCCGCGAGCAGCTTTTCGAGCATCTCCAGCACATGTGGATCCTGTGCCGGGTCGACCACGGGCTCGACCACGATCGCAAGGCGGCCGCCGCAGGGCAGGCCGAAACGTTCTGCCTGCTCGCGGGTGACGCCATAGGTGAGCAGCTTCGGATGCGCCGGGGCCGCCTCGCCGGTGAGCTTTGCGATCATGTCGTCTTCGACGCAGCCGCCGGAGACGGAACCCGACACCATGCCATCGCTGCGGATCGCCAGCATCGCGCCGACCGGCCGAGGCGCGGAGCCCCACGTTTCCACGACCGTAGCCAGGGTCACCCCATGGCCGGCCCGGCGCCAGGCGACCGCCGAACGCAGCACTTCAAGATCGACGCTGTCCATCGCAACTGCCTCCCGCGGAACAAACACCTAGTTTATCCGCTGCAACCCCGCATGTCCGCGCAGCGGCGGGTTTGGCAACCGCGGCATCGCCGGCCCATGGACCGGCGGCAATCAGGCGCGCCGCCAGAGCGTGCCGCCCGCCCCGTCCTCGAGCACGATGCCGGCGGCCAGCAGGTCGGCGCGTATTGCATCGGCGGTCGCGAAATCGCGCGCCTTCTTCGCCGCGGCACGCTCGGCAATCTTCGCCTCGATGGCCGCCGGGTCCAGGGCGGCGACGGACGCGTCCCCGGCTGCCGACTGCAGGAACAGGAGCGGGTCGCGCTCGAGCAGACCGAGGCTGCGGCCCAGGGCCTGCAGCATCCCGGCCACCGCGGGGTTTCGACTGCGGTTCAGCTCACCCGCCAGGTCGAACAGCACGGCGATCGCCTCCGGCGTGTTGAAGTCGTCGTCCATGGCTGCCCTGAAGCGGGCCGCATGCGGC
Organism: Rhodocyclaceae bacterium; assembly: GCA_020248265.1. NCBI lineage: Bacteria > Pseudomonadati > Pseudomonadota > Betaproteobacteria > Rhodocyclales > Rhodocyclaceae > Rhodocyclaceae bacterium. The sequence goes on along the minus strand of JADCHX010000011.1, from coordinate 302,219 downwards.
TCGTGCCAGTCGATCGCGATCTGCGGGACATCGACGCCCTTGAGTGCGGTGTACAGGCGGGCCAGCGCCTGGCGCGCATCGTCGAGGTGACGGTCGGAATAGTTCAGCGGGCTGCGGTAGTGCGCCCGGGCAATGAAGAAGCGCACCACCTCGGCATCATAGCGCCCGAGCACTTCGCGCACGGTGAAGAAGTTGCCGAGCGATTTGGACATCTTCTCGTCATCGACGCGCACGAACCCGTTGTGCATCCAGTAGCGAACGAAAGGTCGGCCATTCGCCCCCTCGGACTGTGCAATCTCGTTTTCGTGGTGGGGAAACTGCAGGTCCTGGCCGCCCCCGTGGATATCGAAGGTCTCGCCCAGCAGCGCCGCAGACATCGCGGAGCACTCGATATGCCAGCCCGGACGGCCACGTCCCCACGCCGATTCCCAGAACGGTTCGCCCTCCTTGCTGCGCTTCCACAACACGAAATCGAGCGGGTCGCGCTTGCCGGAATTGACCTCGACGCGTTCGCCCGCGCGCAGATCCTCCAGCGACTTGCCGGACAGTCTTCCGTAGCTGGCGAAGTCGCGCACCGAATAGTTCACGTCGCCGTCGCTGGCCACATAGGCCAGCCGGTTGCGCTCGAGCCGGTCGATGATCGCCTGCATCTGCGGCACGTATTCGGTCGCGCGCGGCTCGTGGTCGGGCTTGATGACCCCGAGCGCCGCGGCATCCTCGTCCATTGCATCGATGAACCGCTGCGTGAGCGTGCCGATCGACTCGCCGTTCTCGGCCGCGCGACGGATGATCTTGTCGTCGATGTCGGTGATGTTGCGCACGTAGGTGACCTCGTAGCCGCTGGCGCGCAGCCAGCGGGTGACCAGGTCGAACACCACCATCACACGGGCATGTCCGAGGTGGCAGTAATCGTAGACGGTCATGCCGCAAACATACATGCGGACCCTGCCCGGCTCGAGCGGGACGAACGGCTGCTTGTCGCGTGCCAGCGTGTTGTAGATTCGGAGCATCGTCGTCCCGGAGAAACGGTTGCTGGGAGATTACTTTTCGCGGCCTTGCTGCTAGAATCAGCCGGGTAGCCTATATCGTAAGTATTTGTCTTGATTCGATATTTCCAAAGCCCGACGAGAAAAATATAACATATGCAGTGTCTGCGAACCGCTATTGCCGCCACCGAGGCCCCGGTCGGCCCGGGCGCGATGTCCGTGCGGGCGTCCCTGCGTGGCCGCATTCGAAGCGCCACGGCGATCCTGGCCCTGCTCGCCGGCATCCTGTGCGCACCGGGGGCCGCGCTCGCCGACGAGCTGACCGACGTGCAGGCGCTGGTCAGGCAGGGCAACCTGACCCAGGCGACCGAACGGCTGAACGCATACCTCGCGAAGAATCCCAAGGACGCGCGGGCGCGTTTCCTGCGCGGCCTGATCCTCACCGAGCAGAAGCGTCCTGCCGATGCCATCCGGGTGTTCGTGGCGCTGACGGAGGAATACCCGGAACTGCCGGAGCCCTACAACAACCTGGCGGTGCTCTACGCGGCGCAGGGGCAGTTCGACCGCGCACGGCAGATGCTCGAGTCGGCGATACGTACGCATCCCAGCTACGCCACCGCGCACGAGAACCTCGGCGACATCTACGCGAAGATGGCCTCCGAAGCCTATGACCGGGCGCTGCAGCTCGATCGCTCCAACACGGGCGTACAGACCAAGCTCTCGCTGATCCGAGAACTGTTCTCGGCCAACCCGAAGTTCCAGCGTCAGCCGCTCGCAGGCGATTCGTCGAAGCAGGTCGCGATTGCCGGCCAGGCCGCACCGGCCGCACCCGCAGGTCAACCGGCAAAAGGGGCTGCGGCACCCGCACCTGCACCACTTTCAGCACCCGCGGCCAGCCGGCCGGTAGCCATCCGCGAAACTGCCCCTGCTGCGGCCGACGCCCAGCCCGCACAGGCCAGGGCGTCGGCAGCTGCCACCGCCGCGCAGCCGCCGACGGCTGCCTCCCCCGCCACTGCGGCACCGGCGGTGGCGCCGGCCGCTCCGTCCTCCGTTGCCGGCGCCGAAGACGTGTTGCGTACCGTAGAGCAATGGGCGCAGGCATGGTCGACGAACGACGTGAACCGCTACCTTGCGTTTTATTCGAAGGATTTCAAGGTTCCCGGCGGCGAGACACGGGCAGACTGGGAGAAGGGTCGACGCGACCGGATCGCGAAGCCCAGGAAGATCGAGGTC